>JAHEZR010000077.1 GCA_023251005.1 Ignavibacteriota bacterium
TCTCCGATTCGACGAGCCATCCTTTGATTTCTTCACTGAGGATCTCGACGTCATCTTTCGTGATGACCACGGACAGCTCATCGAACGCGAGTCTGATCTCACCCTTTGTCTCGACTTCTTTAATCTCTGCTCGATCAAGGTTCTTGATCCGCTCGGCAATTCTCTGGACGTTCTTCCCGAATTTCGGCCCTATCGTTTTGAAATTCGGCTTCGCTCTCTTGTGAACAATCGCGGAATCCCCCTCTACATATTCAATTCGCTTGACGTTCACCTCGTCGAGAATGATGCTCTCCATCGATTCCAGGGCCCGGCGTTCTTCGTCCCTGGACAGAGCAATCATGATTCTCGAGAGTGGCTGTCGGACTCTTACATTCGCTTGGGTGCGGAGTGCCCTCGTGAGGGAGACCGTTCGTCGGACGAGATTCATCTTCTTTTCGAGATTTTTGTCGATCAAGCTCTCGTTCGCCTCGGGCATAGAAGAAAGATGCACCGACTCCCATGGGTCGCGACGCGTTACTGAATTCAGGTTGCGATAAATCTCATCAGCCAAGAACGGTGCGAAGGGTGCCATGAGCTTTGAGATCGTGAGGAGACCATCGTAGAGCGTTTGGTATGCCGCCAGCTTGTCCGTCCCACGATCAGCACTTGACCATTTTGACCAAAACCGAGGCCGATTTCGTCGAACGTACCAATTCGAGAGCGTGTCGACGGTAAAATCGCTCACTTCACGCGCGGCGCGTGTAATGTCATAAGCGTCCATTGCCTCGCGATAACGTTTGATGAGGCTGTTGAGTTCCGAGAGAATCCAGCGGTCTATCTCGCGGCGCTCACTAACTGGAACTTCAGAGTCACGATAGTTAAAGCCGTCAAGGTTGGCATACCGCGCGAAGAACGGTCCGTAGACATTCGTGAGGGCGCGGAAGAATCCGGTTTGGACGTTGATGAGTCCATCTTCACCAAAAAGTGTGGAGCGCCACGGCGGACTGTTCGTGATGAGATACCACCGGGTTGTGTCCGCGCCGTAGCGGCCGACGTAATCGAACGGGTCGACGATGTTCCCCGCGGACTTCGACATCTTCTTTCCCTCTTTATCGAGGATAAGTTCGTTGACGATGACATTCTTATACGCCGGTTTATTGAAGAGAAACGTCCAGATCGCATGGAGCGAGTAGAACCAGCCGCGGGTTTGGTCGATTCCCTCCGCGATATAGTCGGCCGGAAAATTTTCCTCAAAAAGTTTCTTGTTCTCGAATGGATAGTGATGTTGAGCAAAAGGCACGCTCCCTGAATCGAACCACGCGTCGATTACTTCAGGGGTTCTCCTCATTATCCCGCCGCAATCCTTACACTTAAACGTCACCGCATCGACGTATGGCTTGTGGAGATCGATGTTCCCCGGTACATTCTGACCTTCTTTCAGCTCAGCAACACTCCCGACGATCTTCTGGTTGCCGCACTCTTCGCAAATCCAGATTGGGAGTGGTGTTCCCCAGAATCTTTCTCGAGACAGTGACCAATCCTTATTCTCTTCCAGCCAGTTGCCGAATCGTCCGACTCCGACTTCCTCGGGGTACCAGTGGATTGTCTTGTTCAGCTCGACCATTTGCTGAGCATACTTTGTGGTTGCAATATACCATGACTCGCGTGCATAGTATAATAGGGGAGTTTTGCATCGCCAGCAGTGTGGATAGCTGTGAAGGATAGTTTCCTTCTTGTAGAGCAGGTGTCGCTGCTTTAAGTTTTGAATAATCTCTAGGTCCGCATCCTTCACGAATTTCCCGGCGAAATCTCTTGCTTCCGGTGTGAAGTTTCCGCTCTTGTCTACAAGCTGAACGAAAGGCAAATCATATTCTCGTCCGAATTTGTAATCGTCTTCGCCAAACGCTGGCGCAATGTGGACGATGCCCGTTCCATCTTCTATGCTCACAAAATCGCCGTGTGCAACATAGTATGCCCGTTTTTCAACCTCGACGTAATTGAACAGCCTTTCGTACTCCTTCCCGAGTAACGCCGCCCCTTTGTAGCGTTCTAGAACTTTATATTCTCCATCGAGGACGCCGAGGCGAGATTCGGCAAGGATGAGTTGTTCACCGTTGTTCTCGACTTTGACATAGTCTACATCCTTATGGACTGCAAGGGCCAGGTTAGAAGGTAACGTCCACGGTGTTGTCGTCCAGACGAGGAAGTAGGTGTTCGCTTCACCCTTCAATTTCATCTTCACGTAGACGGAAGGGTCTTTCACGTCTTCGTATCCGAGTGCGACTTCATGTGAAGAGAGCGACGTCTCACATCGTGGGCAATACGGTTGACTCTTGTATCCCTTATAGATGAATCCGCGATCACAGAATTGCTTTAGCGCCCACCAAACGGACTCGATATATTCGTTCGAGCAGGTGACATAAGCATTCTTGAGGTCGACCCAGTACGCAATTCTGCGTGTGAGCTCCTGCCAATCGTTAAGGTAGGTGAACACCGATTCGTAACAGGCTTTGTTGAATTTCTCAATGCCGTATTGAACGATTTCATCTTTGTGTTTGATGCCGAGGAATTTCTCCACCTCAATTTCCACAGGCAGTCCATGGGTGTCCCATCCAGCCTTGCGCAGCACCTTGTAGCCGACCATCGTCTTGTACCGGCACACGAGATCTTTGATTGTGCGACTCAAGACGTGATGGATACCCGGCTTTCCGTTTGCCGTCGGTGGACCTTCATAGAAGGTGAAGCTCGGCCTTCCTTCTCGGGAGGTTATACTCTTCTCAAAGATTTTCTCCGATTCCCAAAACCTTAAAATCGAATCTTCGATTTCGTGGTAACTTACCTTGTCGTTGAGTTCTTTAAACATCAATTCTCGATTACTTTTTTCCAAAGTGGGAAATCACCCAGAGAATAAAGCTCAAGAGAAGACTAAGAACAATACTTGTCGATAGAGGAAAATAGAATTGGAAGTTTCCTCTCTTAATATGGATATCCCCGGGCAGCTTTCCGAGAAATGGAATCTTGTCGACAAATGTCAGCAAGAGTCCTATCCCTACGATCACGAGACCAAATACAACCAGAAGTTTTCCAATGGGATTCATCGTTACGCTTCCTCACTTCTTCCATACTTTCAAGCGCCCTACAACCTCCTTCATCATCCGCGTCAATTTTGGCTCTGCTTTATTGGCTACAGCAATCACCTGCTCGACCGTCGTCGGCTTCAGTGAATCGGGAAGACAGATGTCCGTAATGATTGACATCCCGAGTACCTTCATTGCCATGTGATTCGCGACGATGTTTTCGGGGACGGTGGACATTCCGACAGCATCTGCACCGATGAGGCGAAGGAATCGGTATTCGGCGCGCGTTTCGAGATTCGGACCTGTCATCCCAACGTAGACACCTTTCTGAATTCTGATCCTTTGATCCAGCGCAACCTTCTCGGCAAGTCGAATGAGTTCTTTGCTATATGTCTCTGACATATCAGGAAAGCGGACCCCAAGCTCTTCATCGTTCGGACCGACGAGCGGGTTGTCTCCCGTCAAATTGATGTGGTCGACGATGATCATTACGTCGCCGAGTTCAAAGAGTGGGTTGAGGCCGCCCGCCGCATTCGAGATGAGAAGTGTTCTCACACCAAGACCACTTTTCGCTCCCATGACGCGAACGGGGAACGTGACTTGCTGCATCGTGTAGCCTTCGTAGTGATGGAAGCGTCCCTGCATCGCGACAACTTTCTTTCCGGCGAGCGTCCCAAAAATAAGTTTGCCATGATGCGACTCCACAGTAGAGATCGGGAAATGAGGGATATCCTCATAATCGACCACAGTCTCTTTTCGAATTTCTTTCGCCAAGCCGCCAAGTCCAGTGCCGAGGATGATGCCGACTTCTGGCTTCATCTTCGTCCTTGTCCGGATGAAATCGACTGCCTCAGTGATTTGCCTTCTCAATTCAGTCATCGAGACTTATCCATTTCCTTTTCTCATTCACTCTTTTTCCTCGGCCCGAAGATTGCCGTTCCAATCCGAATCATCGTCGCTCCTTCTTCGATCGCAACCTCGAAGTCACTGGTCATTCCCATGGAGAGCTCGTTCATGCCCACGTTTTCAATTTCCGCTTTCATAACCTCATCTCTAAGATTTCGAAGCGTCCGAAAAGCTGGGCGTGAGTCTTCTGGGTTTGGCAAGAAAGGTCCAATAGTCATTAACCCCTTCACCCTCACATTCTTCAAATTTGCTATAGACTTCACGAACTCCAAGCACGTTTCCGGCGGAACTCCGTACTTCGTTTTCTCGCCTGAAGTGTTTACTTCGACAAGGACGTCAATCACACGCCCGGTTTTCGCACCGCGGCGGACAAGTTCCTCGGCGACGCTTCGATGGTCAACCGAGTGAATGAGATGAATGAAATCCGTGATGTACTTGACCTTGTTCGACTGCAGATGCCCTACAAAATGCCACCGGATTGGAAGGTTAATCAGTTCCGTGTGTTTGGCCCGCAGCTCCTGGACAAAATTTTCACCTATGTCCTCGATGCCCGCCGCGACAACTTCCTGTATCTTCTCCCCGCTAAAGGTCTTCGTAACGGCAATCAGGTGGACAGTTTGTGGGTCCCGACCTGCTCGCTCGCATGCTTTCCGCACCCGTTCTCGGACTTTTAAAACATTTTCAGCGATCATGGAGCACAATGGACATCAAATATAACTCTTTCATCGTCAAAAATCAATCATCACAATTCGGTCGTTCCCTTTCTCTTCTCTCCTTCACTTGATTTTTACTATTCCTTCTTGTACTTTAGTCTCATCGATTGAAGAATACTTTTTAGTAGGACGAAGATGAGCACGTACGATTTTGAAAACTACGATGACGATCTCGAAGAGCCGCCGCATCGAAGAAAAAATCTCGACGAAGAGCTCAATAAGTTAAAGGATCGGCTGAAAGATGGCTCGAGCGGCATCACGAACATCGAGGCGCTCGAAGAGATCGTTAATTTCTATTTTGAGAACGAGAAGTATGAGGAAGCTCTTCACTTTATCGATACTCTTCTGACGTTCATCCCTTATAGTGCCGATACGTGGCTGCGTAAAGGGATGATTCTGAACAACCTTCAGAAGTACGAGGATGCTTTAGGATGCTACGAAAAGGCTCTTGGCCTGAATCCAGTCGACGCGGAAGTTCTTGTGAACAAGGGTATCGCCCTCGACAACCTCAATCGGCATCACGATGCCCTTTCTTGTTTCGACACTGCACTCCAAATTGACCCGAATAACGAAGACGCCCTCTATAATAAGGGAATTACCCTGGAGAAAATG
Source organism: Ignavibacteriota bacterium (assembly GCA_023251005.1). The sequence continues at coordinate 5,288 of JAHEZR010000077.1, forward strand.
GAAGAACTTGAGGAGGCGGTGAAAATTTTCCAG
>JAHEZR010000078.1 GCA_023251005.1 Ignavibacteriota bacterium
CGGGCTCTCTCGATGCCAATCTTCTTCGATTCTTCTTCTGCGAGTGTTTCAAGATCGGCGTCCGTCACGGTAATATGTTCGATCTCCGTTATTTTCTCTCTCAAGAGAAGCCATTTCGCCTGCCAGATTGAGGAGGCTCGATTTTCCTGTCGAAATTGTTCCTCGTTAAAGTCCGGTGGTAATTTCTTACTCGGCTGCTGTTGGCGCACCTCATCGACGAATGAATCGAGAAAGAACTTGACGAGTCCCACGGGGACGCTGAAATCGTGTCGCTTGATGATCTCCCCGACGATCGCATCCTTCAATTTTCGCTCGCTTTCCTCCTTCCAGAATTCCTCAAGGTCTCTTTTCACACTCTCCCTGAATTGTTCGAGCGACGTAACTTTTCCTTTCGTGACTTTGCCGACGAACTCATCGTTTAGCTCCGGAAGATTAACTTTTTCTATTTTCTTCACTTTGATGAGGAAGTTCATCTCCTCCTGTTCTTTTCCCTTCATCGACTCGAGCCTTGCACGATATTCCTTCCCTCGTTCCGCATCCCGGAGCGCTTCCTTCAGTTGCGGATACAGCGTTTCGTCCTTCAGGTACAAACGAACGTCTTCCTTCTTCTTTCCTACAATAGGAAATCCAGAGGAGTCAACTTCCTGAAGATCGACCGTGAGAATGTGCTCATCATCGACTGCTACGTCCACTTCCGTTGTCGTGCGGTTGATCTGTCGGAGACGCTCAAGCTCTCCTTCGACTTCCTTGTCACCTACCCGATGGATCGGCTTTTCAACCTTTAGGCCTTTGTACTCTTTCAGTTTTATTTCCGGGGGAACCTCATATTTGATTTTGAACCGGAGGGACTCGCCACGCTTATAGTCAATATCGATGAGCGCCGGCTCTCCAACCACCTTGAGTTTTTTTTCTTGAGCTACCTGACGGTAAAACTCATTTGCCACAGTATCGAGTGAGTCGTGCTCAATGGATTCTCCGTAGATCCTCTTAATCATTTCGAGAGGGGCTTTGCCCTTCCGGAATCCTTTGATTTCAATTTTCGGGCGCTGCTGTTCATAGGCTTTCTCGAAATGAGGAGCCAGCTCAGCTGCCCCCACCGTGATTTCGAGCTCGCGCTCCAGCTCAGCCGTGTTTGTGATGTTCGTTTCCACAGTATTTTTATTCTTGTTTCGTTCATGAGGGTAGAGGAGAACTGCTCGCCTGCCAGTGCCGCGGGAGAGACTCTCCTCCAAAGGCGGATTCGCCGAAGGCGAAGAACTCTCAAGTCCTTTCGGACATCCCGAAGACGCCTTTGTGGGTAGAGGGGGACTCGAACCCCCACCCCTCGCGGGACTAGATCCTAAGTCTAGCGCGTATACCAATTCCGCCATCTACCCGTGTGTGGGAGAATGTCTTCGGGACCTGTCTACCAATTTCAGCACCGCAGCATTGGCGGGCAAGGAACCCCCACCCATTGCGGGACCAGATCTCCCGATTTCATCGGGACGCGTATGCCAATGAAGTTTATCCCGCTGATTTACAGCGGGACCACCTACCCATCGACTCTTATGTCATCTAGACAAAATCACAGACTCAGAACATCAAAGGAAGATAGATTCGGTTTATTTGCTCCAATTTGGCGGATTTCAATATAGCGATTCAGGCCCTGAAATGCAAGGTTGAGGATAGAGCGTCAAACAAGGAACTGGAGCCGAGAGACCTGGAGGAGAATACTGCTGAAGGAGCGACTGTGAGGTCACAAGTACTTAAGACGCTTTTGTCTCTGAGATTGATTTGATCTCGTGCATGACGAGCTCAAGCTCCTCGTCGTTTGTGTAAAAGTGGGGAGCAATGCGGATCCCTGCTTTCGGGCGATAGTCAATTAGAAACTGGCGGCGTAGAAGCTCGTGGGCAACCGCGTCTCCGTGTGGAACGTCAATCGATACGGTTCCTCCTCGTTCATTGGCGTCGCGGGGAGAATTCACCCTGAAACCGAACTCATCCGCAAGCTCGATGAGTCGCGAAGTTTGATGGATGGACTTCGCTCGGATTTTATCGATACCAATCTCTCCGATTATTTTCGGTCCCTCTTGTGCTGCGTAGAGAGCAGGGATTGAGGGTGTGCCGTTGAGAAAACGAAATGCATCCGCGCGATACTCCATCTCGCCCACTTCGAAGTCAAATGGACGTGGATGTGCCATCCACCCTGTGATTTTTGGCGTAAGTTTCTCCCTGAGGTCAGATTTCACGTAGAGAAACGCTCCACCAGGTCCGCCACAGAGCCATTTCAGAACACCACCGACAAGAATATCAACGTTGAGGTCTTTCACATCAACAGGAACTGTCCCAACGGAATGGTAGGCATCGAGGATAACCGTTGCTCCGACAGCGTGAGCTCTCTCGATGATTGCCTTCGCATTCTGGACGTGCGCACTCCGAAAGAGGACATGGGAGATCGGAGCAAGAAGAGTCTGTTCATCAATCGCAGCAAGCATTTTCTCTGGAGGGACGGAGATCCCGTCTTCGGATCGAACAACCTCAATCTTTGCCCCTCGCTCTCTTGCAAATTGCTCGCAGACGTATGTGACTGAGGGAAAGTCCATGTCACTGTAAACAACTTTGTTCCTTCGCTCCGTGAACTCGAAACATGATATGAGCATCGCGTGCAACAACGAGACGTTGGTATGCATCGATATTTCACCGGGATTTGCACCGATGAGCGGGGCAATGATATCCCCAACTTTCACAGGCATTTCCCACCATTCGTCTTCCCACGCCTTTACGCCACGGCGGGCCCAGATCTCTGCATACTTGTGCATCTTGTCAAAAACGGAGCGCGGCATGGCACCGAGGGAATTCGAGATCAGGTACACAGTATCCGAAAGAATGGGAAACTCAGGCCGCCATTTGAGAAGGTCGTCCATCACGGTCGCTCAGCAATGGCCGCGATGTGGGCAGGCTTGGGGATGATGAGATTCACGATGCGGTCGAGCGCCTTCCAGATACCGAACGGAAGGAATCGAAGCGCGTAGTATACCCGCACGAAGAGAAGGAGTTTGTTACCAAATTTCTGGAAACGGATCCTCTCGAAATTCTGGGATTGGAAGAGTGACGTCAATGACCGCTCATCGAAGCTATGGAGATGGGCATTTGCTGGCGTTTTTTTATTGCAATGAATGCAGAGATAGTATTGAATTTTTTCTCTGTATGGTGTGCTCACAACGAGTTTTCCCTTCGGAAGGAGGACGCGCTGGAGCTCACTCAAACCTGCAGCAGGAGAATTGATGTGCTCAAGAACTTCAGAGGCTATGACAAGATCAAATGATCCGCTCCCGAAAGGTAAATGGTATAAATCTGCAAGAAGAAAATCGGCGTGATCTCGCCGAGACCCGTTCTTGATTCGAGCGAGATTCTTCCGAGAGAGATCGACTGAGACGACGCGAATGTTTTTCGCAGCCAACTCCTTCGCCACCCACCCTGATCCACTCCCAACATCAAGGACTCTAGACCCCGCTTTGACATCGCAGACTGAAAGAATATACCTCCTCAACCGTCTGTCGAAATCCCTCGTCACCCCAGTTCCCTCATCGAAATAATCAAAGAGCTCTGCATCAAGGCGATAATGGGCGATATGGTCAGTACACTGCATTGCTCGATGAGCAGCTTTTTCTTCTCAGAGTTGTGAGCGTGACTCGAGCGCAAGTTCGAAGGCGCTTGCCGCGTGCTCATCGAAAAGCACGAAGACTACTTTCTGAAGGTGTCTAGAGGTTTGAAGAAAAATTGTCGCTTCTCCAATCATGATCTCTGCGCACTGGGGAACCGGGAAACCTCCAACGCCAGTCCCAATCGCAGGAAAGGCAACGGAAGAAATCTTGTGAGAATCGGCAAGCTCCAGGCTATTGCGGGTAGCATCTTTCACTTTTTGGGCGTTGCTGCGAAGATCTTGCCCCATCCCTGCCGCATGGATAACGTATTTTGCCTTCAGCTTCCCTGCTCCCGTGAGGACCGCCTCACCAACTTTGATCGGTCCTTTCGAAAGAGCCTCTTGCTCGATCTCCATCCCACCTTTTCGTTTAATAGCGCCTGCCACGCCAGCACCCATCCAGAGGTGATTGTTTGCTGCATTCACGATTGCCTCGGTCTCAGCCTCGGTGATGTCGCCTTTCGTTACTTCAATCTCCCCATTTCCAATCTTTGTCTTCATACAGTTGAAGAACTCCTGATCAAAATCACGTCGTGAAAGTAAACAGAATAATACACTTTGTCAAGGCAACAACATGAACGATGTGCAATTGAATCTTTTGGGGATTCGATTACAGAGACTCATCCTGGTTCTTTCCACCACCCTCGTACCAGAGGAACTTGGCCTCGACAATAATTAATCCTCGTCGATGAGGCGGCCAGAAGGGGAAATCTGTACACTTTATGATGCATTTGCCCAAGCTTTTCAAGCTAATTTTTCCTTGACATTCAATTAGATTTATATAAATTAAGATTTAGGCAAGCCTAAAAAGGAGCCGACGATGCCCACATCAAACATTGAAGATTATCTGAAGCACATCTACAAATTGCAATCGACGGAGAAAAGAGTAACAACCTCCTCGCTTGCGGGGCGGCTCGCGATTTCGTCCGCCTCCGTCACCGATATGGTCAAAAAGCTTTCTGATCAAGGGCTCCTCCGCCACACCCCGTACCGCGGCGTCGAGCTGACGGAGAAAGGAAAAAAGCATGCGCTCCGGATCGTGCGGCGCCACCGTCTCTGGGAGGCGCTCCTCGTCGAGCTGCTGCATTTTTCCTGGGACAAGATTGATTCAGAAGCAGAGCGGCTTGAACACAGCACTTCTATGGAATTAGAGCGGAAGATCGACGAGGTGCTCGGCTACCCGAAGACGGACCCTCACGGAGACCCGATTCCGACGGAAGAAGGAGAATTAAGGGAAACACTTTATGAGTCTCTTGCAGACGTCGACCCAGGCCAGGCTTGTAGAATCACGCGCGTCAGTGATTCAAGTCCAGAGATACTCCAGTATGCGACGAAGCTGGGCCTTTCCCTGAGGAAGAAGATAGTGGTGAAGGAGCGAGTCAAATTCGATGGTTCGTTGCTCGTCAGCGTTGGAAACAAAGAGTGCTACGTCAGTGAGAAATTAGCCCAGAACATTTTTGTAGAGCTCACCGGCTGAAAATGGATCTGAGACATCGCCTGCAACATTGATACCATGTAGTCACCTAAAAAATCTTCTCGATGAGATAACGATGGTGCTTCTCCAAATTGTAAGATCCT
>JAHEZR010000079.1 GCA_023251005.1 Ignavibacteriota bacterium
GCTCGACGAATTTTCTCATTATCATATTCTCCTATGTATGTTCATTGTAGCTCTTGTTTTACTAAATTTCTTTCATTGTCAATTTAATACTAATGTGCTCCACAAGTCAATGAGAATTGAAAAAAGAAGGCACGCATGTTCACTCATAAGTGACGATCCAAAAGGGTGCGTCAGGAATTTTGATATTTACTCGGGAGTTCGTTGGATGAGGCTGACTTTATACTAAAGTGGTACAATCCGAAGATGCGAGAGGCACTCTGGAGAAATTACAACTCTTAAGGGCGGATGTAAAAAAAGAGACGGGAATGTTAAAATGAGATTTATCAACGTGAGGGATGTACGCCCCACAGGGGTCTACGGCCCCCCAGCCCGCTGTGCGGTCTGGCGGGCCACCACCAGGCCGTAGACCGAATAGAGAGGTACACAAATAAACAGGGCGGAGTTTAGCTGGGGGCTTGCCTCAGAATCGATGCAAACCAGATCTCACTAGGAATAGGGGTCGAAGTAGACGATATTCTTGAAATCGGGGAATGTTCGGAGCCTCTGCAGTGGCGTTAGCCCGTTCAGCTCGCCCTGCTTGCGATGGTTATTGTACAGAGTGACGTACTCAGCTGTGGCCCGAACAAGGTCCTCAGGTTTGCGGTAAGAATTCTTCTTAAAGAATTCTTCATCATCGACAGCATGAATCTTTTCTACCGGAGTATGGTGCAGTTTTGCCTCGCTCAGGATGGTGTGCTTGATATCGCCTTTCTGCAGTAAAACTGGAACAGGCTCGAAAAGCACAGATGAGATGCCGTTCGTCGGTGCGCTATTTGTGAAAGGTCCGTCACCCGGTGTTTGGATCTCTTTGATGCTGAAAGGAAACTTCTCGATGATTACTTTCACGAAGTCAGCTGCACTACGCCAGGAATATTTTCTATAGATCTTCGAGAAACGGAGTCGAGTGCAAGTATCGACTGCTGTAAACTGAACATACTGTGAGTGGTTGATGAAGGCCGTGATATCCTTCACAGCGACCTGGACCAGATCACCCGGACGCGCTTCAACTGCTGGAGTCGTCTGGTATGCACCAAATCCGTTTTCTGCATACAGTTTCTTCAGGAGCTTCCAGATTGTATGTTCGGAAACAGAGATATTGTGGTTCTGAGCCAAATATTGCTTGAGCCGACGTTGTCCATAACCCGTCTCTCTCTTCGCCTGAACAATTTGGTTCACCACTTCTGGCGGGGTTGCCCGTGGAAAACGATGTGGTTTGCGCGAGTTGTCAACCAGGCTTGCCGGATCACCCCCAGATTTACGGTAACGCTTTAGCCACTTATAGAAAGTTTTCCGACTGATGCCAAATTTCTGACACACGAGACGAACGTTTTTCTTCTCTTCGTAGTAGAGTATCCAAGCCATCCGCGGGTGCACGATCATCGGGCGCTCGTGGGCGATTTGAAGTTGGTCGGAGAGCCGCGTTGTCACAGCCACCGATCGTGCTTGATATTGCATGAGTATCTCCTTTTCCTATCTTCGGGTCTTTGGAAGTCTGGGATTTTTTACTTTACGAGAAGCATTTTTTGGGTGCTCGTAAAGTTACCCGTCTTAAGCTGATAGATGTATACGCCGCTTGCTAAGGTGCTCGCGCTGAAGGTGGCTGCGTGAACGCCCTCACCGATCGTTCCGTCGACGAGTGTGGCTACTTCCTGACCGATGGAGTTATAGACCTTGAGTGTCACGCGATCGGGCTTTGGTAGTACAAACTGGATCGTCGTTGTCGGGTTGAAGGGATTCGGGAAATTCTGTGTCAGCACCACTTTGCCTGTTCGGTTGTGGTCGACGGATGCGTTGTTGACAACCTTCACCGGACCGAAATAATCCACTGTGCCGTCAAGGTCAATTTGCTTTAAGCGATAGTAGACAGTTCCTGCCGGCGCGGTTGCGTCAGTGTAGCTGTAATTCTGCGGGGCAAGAGTCGTTCCATGTCCGGGAATGAAGACGCCCGGCAGTGAGGTGAAGCCAGCATCTCCCTCTGCCTTCCTCTGAATCTCAAAACCATAGTTGTTCGTTTCGGAAACGGTTGACCACTTCAGCTCTGCAGTTAGCCCGGAGATCTCTGCGGTAAACTGAGCTAGTTGAATGGGCAAGATCTGTGAGGGAACGATAACGGAAGCTTTGGGATCGCCGACGACTTCATCCATCCACGACAGAGACCGCGAAGCCATGTAGAAACTTTCAGCCAGGTTGTACCGATTGGTGTAACGGTCGAAAAGCACTGAGACGACAGCCATCGAGTATGAGAAGGGCTCGTAGACGTACCCCTTCGCACCTGTGATGCCCTCCGCGACGAGGTCTGCTACAAGTGATTGCCCATACGTTACAGGCTGTGTAAACGTTCGGCCAGAGGTCGAGACGTAGGTCTCGGCAATCGCACCTGCTGACCAAGTGTTTTGCGGCTTAGCATTGGCGGTGTATAGAGAAGCATAGTGGTCGTTGCTTCCCCAGCTTGTATAGCCAACGACATTCGACTTGCCTGTAAGGTACGTCGTCGTCTGATCCAACTGCGTGTTCAATCCTTTGCCTACAAGGATGGATTGTGCAGAGGCCATATTATTGTTGAGGCCCGGAAGCGAGCTGTTCCAATCCGGATCTTGATCAAGGACGAATTTCATTGAAGAGGATAGGACTACCGGTTGTGCTGCCTTATCAATCATGGCGGTAATCTGATCGAAGGAATAGGCATCGAGTCTTGTCACGAGGTAAACGCCATAGGTCGAATGAGAAAAGTGTGCATTCTGGTAGTAATAAGGTGAGTAAACGATTCCAGTCTTACCGATATTGTTTGCATAGGGGCCGAGGATCAAAGCGAGCTCACTTTCCACAGAGGACGAGGGCGAACTCGTTGAAAAGGTGTTGCCACGGTTCACGGCGAGCGGAACACCCTTCGTCGTCACAATGTAATTGATCTGATTCGTCAAGCTCTTCGATGTGATGTAGCTTTCCACCTGAGTGCGAAGTGAATTGAACTCCGTGCTGTCAATTACCTCTTCCGTAGAAACGCTAATACGGCAAATATTGACCGCTGGGATTGCACGAGCACTGACGAAGTACGTTCCCACCTGCTCAGAAATTGTACTGTTGCTGTTGATTATTACCAGCACATCGTTGTAAGTGGTTTGTGCGGCACTCTTGGTCAGGCCAAAAAGCAGCAAAACTGTGCTCAACGATAGCGAGAAATTAATGCGCCGAATCATTTTATTAACCTCTCTTCTTGATATTTTGTTGTTCGGTCTCACTGGATAACTGACGAAGAGAGGTTCAACCCTTGTGCCAATTGATGTAGATGCATGGTTCACAAAGGTGAATTAGCATCTCAGGAGGCGAAACCTTCGAACTTGATTAAAATTGGGCAGAATCTAAAGGAGGAAATGAGGATCTCGAGAGGGAATGGAGAGGTCTTGGATACCGCAGATCTTAAGCCTTGTAAGTTCTATCGCATAGATTCTACAAAGGGGGAGGAAAATGCGGCTGAGCACACAAAGGTGACAGGCCAGTCGTAGGCCCTGATCCGCTTAAGGAAGCTCAAATACAGAGGATTGATGGAAGGAGTGTCTCAAAACTTACAGAACAGAGAACGGTGACAATTTATGCATTTAAGGGGGTTGAAGCAGGAGGCACTTCGTGCTGGAGCGGTGAGGAGGAGATCGCAGAACAGTTTACGCCAGGCTATGCGGTTGAGTGTACGTGTCGATAGGGAGGTTTGTGCCGTCAGCTAATCTGATACTGATTGATTTTTGTATAGAGGGTTTTAAGACTGATACCCAGGATCTTAGCGGCTTGAGGTTTGCTCCCTCCGGTACTTTTGAGGACGCCCTGAATATGAAGCCGCTCGATCTCTTTCATCGACATAGAGCTTCCCAAGACATCCTCTTCCTTTAAGGAACTTGCGAGCATCGTCGCCTTGAGCGGCAAGGAAAGATCCTGAGGCTGGATCATATTGTCGTTACAAAGGATAGCGGCACGTTCAATGACATTCTCAAGCTCACGGACGTTTCCGGGCCAATCATATTTCAGCAGTATTTCCAGCGCTTTCGGGTTGATTTGCTGCTGTGATTTTGACTGGAGCTTGTGCTTTAAGAACCAGTCGACAAGAAGGGGGATATCTTCTTTACGTTCTTTTAAAGGTGGAATCTCTATTGTGATCACGTTCAGTCGGTAGAGAAGGTCTTCACGAAATCGCACTGCACGCACTTCTTGTGATAAGTCCTTGTTCGTCGCCGATATAATACGCACATCGGATTTCAAAACTTTATTTCCACCTACGCGGCGGAACTCCCCCGTCTGGACAAAACGAAGTAGCTTCGGCTGGACGAGGAGACTGATGTCTCCAACTTCATCGAGGAAGAGCGTACCGCCATTGGCGATCTCGACGAGCCCCTGCTTCATTGCTCTGGCATCGGTGAATGCCCCCTTTTCGTGTCCAAAGAGTTCGCTCTCGATAAGCGAATCAGGGATCGAAGCACAGTTAAGTGCAACGAACGGAGCTGCAGAACGACCACTGTTCTTGTAGATAAAATTTGCAACTAACTCCTTACCGGTCCCACTTGCACCCTGGAGGAGGATTGTCGATTCCGTCGGTGCAACTCGAGCAGCGACTTCGAGAACCTTCTGGAAAGGCGGACTTTGCCCAACGATTTCTGACGATCCCACAAAGCGAGAGAGCTCTTTCTTCATTAACACGTTCTCACGCAACAATCGTTTTCGCTCCAGCGCTCTGTCAATTGTGGTGAGGAGTTCTTCTGTCGAGAAGGGCTTTGTGATATAATCGTAGGCGCCTAACTTCATGCATTCAACAGCGATCCGGAGATCGCCGACTGCGGTGACCATGATTCCTTCGGTGTCTGGAGAATATTCTTTGATGAACTTGAGTACTTCAATCCCATCAACCTTTGGCATCCGCACATCGATGAGCGCGACGTCGAAGGCCTTGGCCTGTATCGCGTTGATTCCTTGAACTCCATCGGCAGCGGAGTGTGCTGTGTATCCTTCCGCTTCGATGAGTGATGTGAGCATATATCGGAAAGTCTCCTCGTCATCGACTACTAAGATGCGGCCGTCTTTTTTTTGCATGACAGCTCCTCGGGGAATTATTGCAGAATTAGGCGAGACCGATCCTTCTTGCCTTTACCCAACAGT
>JAHEZR010000080.1 GCA_023251005.1 Ignavibacteriota bacterium
GAGTGGCGTTCTCGATCTATACCCGAACTCTCGTTCCGCCTTCTCAACGTTGCAGCTCCAATCGGCCTGTGCCAGCTCTTTCGCTTTTTCTAAACTGAAGAGTGCTGGTTTGCCTGTGAGCATCGCGAGAGGTTCCGCAATTGCTGCCACGAGATAAATTGCAAGGTTCGGGATCGTCAATTTCCTAACTCTTCTCCCAACTATCTGAGCTGCAACTAAATAGATTTCTCCCCATGAGGGAGATACTTTATTTCCGATGAAATACGTTTGACTCAGAGCTCGTTCAGTTCTCGCCGCAAGGGTGATTCCTTCAACCAGATCCTTTACATGGACTAATGCAACTCGCTTGTTCTCCGACCCGATGATCGGAAGTATCCCACTATGGATTAACTTGAAGAAGGAGAATGCATCCTGATCTCTAGGACCATAGACTGCCACCGGCCTGATGATCGTGAAGGGGACTTTTTCTGAGAACTCATGGCAAGCTTCTTCAGCATCCTTCTTGCTTTTTCCATATCTGTCCACGGGATGGAGAGGAGTCAGTTCATCGACCGGAGTTCCGTCGAGACTCGGGCCAACTGCAGCCTGGCTGCTAATATGGACAAAGCGATCGAATGAGGTACCGAACTTTGAGATGACATCAAGCAGTCTTCGAGTCGCCTCTGAGTTCACTCGCCAGTAATCTTGCTTCTTTCGAGCTTTCGTTATGCCCGCGACATGATACACGGCCCGAACATCACGGAGGGCATTACGCAGGCTCTCAGGCTGAAAGAAATCTCCGACGAAGATTTCTACCGGTAAGTTTTTAATCCAGCGCGTGTTGCTAGTCGGGCGGACGAAACATCTGACCTCTTCGCCAAGCTCAAGTAGGCGCTCCACAAGATGGCTTCCAATAAAACCAGTCGCACCAGTGACGAGTGTCTTCACATCTCACTTTGCTGTGTTTTCCGCCAAATTTTTCGATTGACTTTTACTTTCTGACCGATTATATTGAAAAAAAGGCGGAGAAGCAATCCTCATATTCCCTTCGATATTTAAGCCATCAGCATCATCTCTCACTCCTTTAAGGAGGTTCCATGTCGCCCTGGCTACCGGGGTTTAACGCCGCAGCCTGGAAAAGGGGGATGAATCAAGTCGCTACCGCTATGCGCGGTCGCTTTACCTGGAGACCCCGCTGGGAAACTGAAACTCTCGAGCGCGAACCAGTAGCAGAGACCGTCGCTCCTAAACATCCACCGACAGACGGTAAAGCAAGAGATATCTTTGATAAGTGCCGCGCCTTCACGCGTGCTGATGAAGTTCGCGCGATGGGTCTTTATCCCTATTTCAAAGCGATTGAGGAGAATGACGGGCCAGTGGTTATCATCGAGGGGCGAAGAGTCATCATGGCAGGCTCGAACAATTACCTTGGCCTCACGACGCATCCGAAAGTTAAGGAAGCTGCAATCAATGCAGTGAAAAAGTACGGGACAGGTTGCTCGGGCTCTCGCTACCTCAATGGGACTCTTGACCTGCATAATCAACTCGAAGCAAGGCTCGCAGAGTTTTTAGGAAAAGAGGCGTGCCTGTTGTTCAGCACCGGATATCAAACGAACCAGGGCGTCATTTCCACGCTCGTACAAAAAGGCGAGTACGTTTTCACTGACAAAGAGAATCATGCAAGCATCGTAGCTGGTACCCTCATCACGAAAGGGATGCAGGGCGAAGTCATTCGCTACCGTCACAATGATATCAAAGATCTCGAGCGAGTCTTCAGCCGGGCTCCTGCACATGCCGCCAAGCTCGTCGTTACAGATGGCGTCTTCAGTATGTCAGGAGACATAGTTGATCTTCCTGGGCTCGTAGGCGTCGCAAAGAGAAAGAACGCTCGAGTAATGGTCGATGACGCGCATGGTGTCGGGGTGTTGGGGAAGGGTGGCCGAGGTACAGTTAACCATTTCGGCCTCGACGACGATGTCGAGATGATCATGGGAACATTTAGCAAGACTTTCGCTTCCCTCGGTGGGTTTGTCGTTGCAGAGCGCTCTGTGATCGAGTATATCAAGCATCACGCGGCGGCACTTATTTTCAGCGCGAGCATGACGCCCGCTTCGGTAGCCGCTGTGCTTGCATCACTTGAAATACTTCAGAAGGAGCCGGAACGGATCGAACGCCTTCTCTATAATGCCAGCAAGATGCGCAAAGGCTTCTCTGAGATGGGCTTCAGGATCATCCCCGGTGAAACTGCAGTCGTTCCCGTCGTGATTGGTGACGATCTGAAGACTTTTCTCTGCTGGCGTGAGCTCTTTGAAGCTGGTGTCTTCGTCAACGCAGTGATCAGTCCTGCGGTCCCGCCTGGGTTGCAGCTGCTTCGGACGAGCTACATGGCAACGCACGAGGACGAACACCTTGACCGGGTGCTCGAGGTCTTTCACAAAGTGGGCAAGGAGTTGTCGATCATCAATTGATTTCCTATTCTTGTAAGCCAACCCTTCGGGGATGGCTTTTTTGTGAATGCCGATGTAGCTAGCCTAAAGTTCTTCCGTAGCAGGTCGGAGTTTCACATGGAGGGCAGCACCGTCCGAAGAGTGGTAAGCAAGAAAGACCTTTTGAGGTTCATCAAGTTTCCATGGAAGATTTATGATGGCAATGACTATTGGGTCCCGCCTCTCATCTCAGATCGCCTCAAGTTGCTCGACCGTGCGAAAAATCCTTTTTATCAGCACGCGGAGATGGAGTTGATCCTTGCGGAAAAGGGAGGAGATGTTGTTGGGCGCATCGCTGCTATCCTCAACCACCTCCATAATTCTTACCACCACGAGAATGTCGGATTCTTCGGCTTCTTTGAATCAGTGAATGATCCCGGAGTTGCAGCAACACTTTTGGACGCGGCACGAGAATGGTTAAGATCAAAAGGTGTGACAGCTATGCGTGGCCCAGCAAACCCCTCGATAAACGACGAGTGTGGTTTATTGATCGATGGCTTTGAACAGAGCCCTACACTTCTGATGCCGTACAATCCTGCGTACTACTCAGAGCTGTTAGAAGAGTATGGACTGAAAAAAGTGATGGACCTCTATGCCTATGAAGTTGTCGGGGGGCGTATGAAAGGTGGGAGGGTACTTCGATTGGCGGAGATGATTCGGAAGCGCGAGTCGATTAAGATCCGTGCGCTGGACATGAAAAACTTCCGACGTGAAGTCGAGCTGGTCAAAGAGATCTACAACAAGGCGTGGGTTGCCAATTGGGGATTTGTTCCTTTAACAAACGAGGAAATCGATTTCCTCGCAGCGGACCTGAAGCCGATTGTCGACCCGGACTTCGCCCTCTTCGCGGAAGTTAACGGCCAAACAGTAGGCTTTGCACTTGCGTTGCCGGACTTCAATCAAGTTCTGAAGAGAATATCAAACGGCCGACTTTTCCCCTTCGGGATGTTGAAGATCCTCTTCTATAGGTCAAAGATTGATTTGGTACGGGTTGTCATTGCAGGCGTCATCAAGGAGTACCAGCGGCGCGGCATTGATGCGCTTTTCTATTCTGAGATGTTTCACCGCGGCTTTGTGAAAGGCATATTCCGAGCGGAAGCCTCGTGGATCCTCGAGACGAACAAAATGATGAACAGCGGACTTGAGGCGATGAACGCTGTGCGTACCAAGACCTATCGGATGTACGAAATGCCCATCAACTGAAGCCAAGGCCAACGTCAACTCTCTCACAAACAGTCGGTTTAGGAATCACCATGGCAGTCAAAAAGGAAGACAAAATCTGGATGAATGGAAAACTCGTCAAGTGGGACGACGCAAAGATCCACATCCTTTCACATGTGATCCACTATGGCTCAAGCTGGTTCGAGGGAATTCGATGTTACAATACAGCGAAGGGGTCTGCCATTTTTCGGCTTGATGCACATCTTGACCGACTCTATGGATCGTTGAAGATCTATCGCACGGAGTCACGTTATACACGCGAGGAAACCGAGGCGGCGATCATTGAAACCATTCGAGCGAACAAGCTTAAGGCGTGCTATATTCGTCCCATCGTCTATCGGGGCTATGGTGAAGTCGGGGTAAATCCCCTTCCATGTCCGGTCGACATGGCGATCGCGGTTTGGGAGTGGGGAAAGTACCTCGGTCCGGAAGCCCTCGAAAAAGGTATCGACGTCCGTGTCTCGTCGTGGCAGCGACCCGCTCCAAACACATTTCCCACGATGGCAAAGGCCGGAGGGAACTATCTGAATTCCCAGCTCATCAAGCTTGAAGCCCTCTCGGAAGGATATGAGGAGGGCATCGCGCTCGATTATTTTGGAAACATCAGCGAGGGAAGTGGAGAAAATTTGTTCCTTGTAAAAGATAATGTGGTCCACACGCCACCGCTATATTCTGCAATTCTCCCAGGTGTAACACGAAGTACAATCAAGATCCTCGCGAAGGAGCTAGGACACGAAGTCGTAGAAGCGACACTTCCTCGAGAAATGCTGTACATCGCCGACGAGCTTTTCTTCTGTGGAACTGCTGCTGAAGTAACGCCGATTCGTTCGGTTGACAAGGTGAGTATTGCTAACGGAAAACCGGGTCCGATAACGAGACAACTTCAGAAAGAGTTTTTCGATGTTGTCCAGAACGCGAACGACAGGCACGGCTGGCTTCGATTTGTTTATGATGATTAGTCCAGGTTTTTCAACTTGCAGCAAGGGGAAACAAACGGACTACTGCCCCGGCGGGCGCGGAATCTTCCTGGGACTTGGCAGGGAGCAGAGAGTGACCGTCTTGATGTTCATTAGAATGACCTTCGTATGACCGATCTCGCCTTCTAGCTTTTGGTCTGTTCCCGCTATTCGCAATCTAGAATTGCCCCTGGTTTGTGGCGTTGGAAATTGGTTTTTTGAGAATTCCTTAAGAAATCAAAAATTTTTCTGGTTTTTTATTTGCCGATATCTTACTTTCTATTTGTCTCTGTAAGAAATGGAGAAATCTACAAAGTGGCACCTATGTTTCTACAACACTCCTGGTATGCAATCGAGATCGGGCCTGGGAATGTCTAATTCCGGTCATTTTTGAAGATTCCTTTGCCTCGGTCACTTGGTACGGAACTTGAGAATGATTATTCCAGCAATTCAACTAAGTTTCGGGGTGGCTTAAGTGCAAAACCAGTGCAGGGAGATCCAGAGTAGTATGAAGCGTAATCTAAAGGTTC
>JAHEZR010000081.1 GCA_023251005.1 Ignavibacteriota bacterium
TTTCATGTCAACGAGACGTCTCCGGCAATTTGGAAAGAGATGAGTCGAGCAGCAGTGACAAAGGACAAGCTCACGGGGACAATTCTCTCATTCACGCGTGGAGAAAATGAGAAGTCCATGAAGGTCGCGATCGTTTTCGAGCCGATAAACTTCGTGAGAGTCAAGGCGGTTACTCAAGCAGCACTCGAATACGCTACCACGGCCGTAAATATTGCACTCGGCCTCATCGGGATCATGGCACTGTGGCTCGGAGTGATGAGGATTGCGGATGAAGCGGGCGCGATAAAGTCTCTTGCACGCCTGCTTCGCCCTGTAATGAAATTTTTGTTCCCGGATGTTCCATCGGACCACCCGGCTGTCGGCTCGATGATCATGAATATCTCTGCAAACATGCTGGGGCTGAGTAACGCAGCGACTCCCCTCGGCTTGAAAGCCATGGAGGAGCTCGACAAACTCAATCCGAAAAAAGGGGTGGCATCAAATGCCATGTGTACCTTTCTCGCCATCAACACCGCTGGATTAACGCTAATTCCTGCAACTGCAATCGCCGTGCGAGCGGCTGCCGGATCATCAAATCCTACACTCATCGTTGGGACGACGATCGTAGGCGGACTGTGTTCGACGACCGTCGGCATCATCGCTGCAAAGCTCCTTCAGCGTCTCCCAGTGTTCAGGAAGCAACTTGAGTCGAGTGATGAGGGCAGAGAACGATGACAAGTGAAATTCTCAAAAGCCTCGTCTCTTTCTTTTCGATTATAGCCATTCCAGCTCTGATTTTTGTTTTCCTTCTTTGGGGAATTCTCAGGCGAGTAAAAGTTTATGAAGTGTTTGTCGAAGGCGCAAAGGAAGGTTTCAACGTTGCGATCCGCATCATTCCGTATCTCGTTGCGATGCTTGTTGCGATTGGTATCTTCCGTGCCAGTGGAGCGATGGATTTCCTGACCGTGGCGCTGAATCCGATCACAAGTTTCATCGGCTTTCCAGCCGAAGCTCTCCCAATGGCGCTCATGCGTCCTCTATCGGGCAGTGGCTCACTCGGCATCATGACAGAGCTCATGAAGGTCCATGGTCCCGATTCATTCATCGGAGTCTTGGCCTCAACGATCTACGGAAGTACCGAGACAACGTTCTATGTTCTCGCTGTCTACTTCGGATCGGTGAACATCAAGAAAGTCCGCCACTCGCTCCCAGCGGGACTTCTTGCAGATATTGCAGGCATCCTCGGTGCGCTTTTCGTGTGTCGGTTGCTTTTCTCTTGAGCGCGGGTCGCTGATGCACGCGGACTATTTTCCATTGCTCGAAGATGCCACGTGCATTCTGACTCTTAGAATGATTGAGCCTTCCAAATGCCCTTGCTTTTGTTAGCATCGATACTTATATTTTTGCGTCCTGAGGTGTCTGGATGCATCACTTCGTGACTTCCCCTAATGCCTACTCCTCATAATCCATAGCCTTCATGGGCTTCTTCAACAAGCTCATTGTTTCCTCCCTTCCTGTCATCCCGAAGTCTTTCGTTGGGCATGTTGCGAGCCGTTATATTGCCGGAAGTCATCTTGAAGACGCTGTTCGCATTACCAAAAATTTGAATGCTCAAGGGCTCAAGTCGACAATCGATCTGCTTGGCGAGGATATCCTCGACCCTGATGAGGCAATCGCCCACAGAGATGAGTGTAAGGAAATTCTCAGTGTAATTGCTCGACATCAACTTGATGCAAACCTCTCTCTGAAGCCTACGCAGATAGGATTGAAGCTCGGCAGGGAATTGTGTGAGGAGAACTTGCGCGATATTCTCAGACTCGCGAAGGAGAGAAGTGTTTTCGTCCGGCTCGACATGGAAGATCATACCTGTACGGATGAATCGTTGGAGATATACAAGAATGTTCGGCGAGATTTCGGGAATGTGGGAGTCGTCGTTCAAGCTTATCTCAGAAGGAGCGAGGCTGACGTTCTTGAATTGGTGAAGATGAAAGCAAACTTCAGACTCTGCAAGGGAATCTACATCGAGCCCGAGAGAATTGCGTTTAACCGGAAGGACGAGATCCGAAAGAGTTTCCTGAACCTCCTCTCGATCATCCTGAGGAACAGATGCTACGTTGGGATTGCCACCCATGACGATCTCCTCGTCGAGGGGGCGTACCGTCTCCTCTCCGAGCTGAAAGTGCGAAGAGAGGAATACGAGTTTCAGACACTTCTCGGAGTGCGCGAGAGGCTTCGATTGAGAGTGCGCGAGGATGGGCACCGCGTCCGAGTCTACGTTCCCTATGGCAAGGATTGGTATCCCTACTCGGTTCGCAGATTGAAAGAGAATCCAACGATTGCAGGACACGCTTTGAAAACTCTTTTCTCGAGAGATAGCGTGAAATAATCAGTCATCTCTCCACAACAAACCACCACTTCAGGAGGAAACCATGGCAGCAGCGAACGAACGATCAGCAGAGGCAGCGGTAAAGTTCCAACCGTTCGTTTCTGCGACAACTGTTCTGCCAGAGTTCAGTTTCAAAGCGATCATCCTTGGGGCGTTCTTCGGAATTGTTTTCGGTGCGGCCACGGTGTATTTGGCTCTCCGAGCCGGTCTCACGGTCTCGGCGTCAATTCCGATTGCGGTGCTGGCCATCGCAGTTTTCAAAAAGATTGGGAAATCGACCATCCTCGAGAACAACATCGTGCAGACGATTGGGTCTGCGGGTGAGTCGATTGCTGCCGGCGTTGTCTTCACCATCCCCGCCCTCATCTTCCTCTCTGGTGGAGAAGCGTACTTCCATTACTTCAATATCCTCACGCTTGCACTTGTCGGTGGGATCCTCGGTATTCTGTTCATGATTCCTCTCCGTCGCTCGCTGATCGTAAAGGAACACGGGGTCCTTCCCTATCCGGAAGGAACTGCATGTGCAGAGGTCCTTGTCGCTGGTGAGCGAGGGGGATCGATGGCCGGCCGAGTGTTTAGAGGGCTTGGCATCGCATTTCTGTATAAATCGCTGATGAGTATCTTGGGGTTCTGGAAGGATGTTCCCACCTACGTCACAGCACGAGGTTCCGCATATCCCAACGCGACGATCAACGCAGAGATTACACCGGAGTATCTCGGAGTTGGCTACATCATCGGACCGAAAATTTCCGGGAATCTCGTAGCTGGGGGAGTTCTTTCGTGGCTCGCGCTCATTCCGCTCATTACGTATTTCGGCGACGGCCTGACGAATCTACTGAAACCAGGCTGGCAGGGGAAGTTGATCTCACAAATGTCTCCTGTGGAAATCTACAGGGGGTACGTTCGCTACATTGGCGCAGGTGCGGTTGCAGCAGCTGGAGTGATTACATTACTCCGGACACTGCCCACGATCGTCTCGGCTTTCAGAGACAGTTTCAAAAGCTTGAGAGACATTAAGGCGGGCGTTGCTCCTGCGAGAACGGAAAAAGACATCCCGATTAATTTTGTCATCGTCGGTTCTTTGATTCTCGTGCTCATCGTAGCCCTCTTACCTCAACTGCCCGGAACTTTTCCCAGCACGCTTTTGATGGGATTACTTGTCGTCGTTTTCGGATTTTTCTTCGTTACGGTTAGCTCGAGAATTGTCGGCATCATCGGTACATCCTCCAATCCGATCTCAGGGATGACCATCGCAACATTGATGGCAACGTGCCTGATCTTTGTAGCAATCGGTTGGACGGGGGATATCTATCAGGCGCTCGCTCTTTCAGTCGGCGGGATCGTCTGCATCGCCGCAGCAAACGCAGGTGCGACGAGTCAGGACTTGAAGACAGGCTACATCGTCGGTGCAACCCCCATCTGGCAGCAGATTGGTTTGATTATCGGAGTCGGTGTCTCGGTCTTTGTTATCGGCTTAACGCTTCAGGCAATCGATGCATCGATGCAGATCCAAGGTATTCAGCATGCGATCGGTACGGAGAGGTACTCAGCTCCACAAGCAACACTCATGGCAACAATTATCAAGGGGCTGCTTGCTCAGGACTTGCCGTGGGGATTGGTTTTTGTGGGGATGTTTATCTCAGTTGTCGTTGAACTGTGCGGGGTTCATTCGCTCTCGTTTGCCGTTGGCGCTTATCTTCCGCTCTCAACGACAGCTCCTATTTTTGTGGGCGGGATGATGAAAGCACTTGTCGATAAAGTAAGTGGCAAGAAAGAAGAATCAGAAGTAAGCTCAGGGATGCTTTACAGCACAGGTCTCGTTGCCGGTGGTTCTCTGACCGGCATCGCGATTGCCCTCTTGAGCGGAATCGGGATTACCGTGGCCGCCAAGGAGATGCCACTGATTCAATACATCCTCGATGCTGTTGGCGTGCACGGCTGGGAACACCTCGGTGGATGGGCCGACTTGATCGGATTGTGCTTCTTCGCACTTCTCTGTGTCCTCCTTGTCCGGACTGCAATGAAGAAGCTAGAGTTCACGTGAGCTAAGAAAAGCAGCAGGAGGAGAGCTGGGGGCCCGCCACAGGAGGGCCCCTTTTTTTCTTTTCATTCTCTCCATTATTTCCTATATTTTTTCTGCAGCTATCGACTAAGCTTTTAACGACTCCGACGAAAACTCATGGGAACTTCAGATTCTTCGACCCCGCCAAACTCCTTTAAGCCGTACGTTTCACCAGATCAGTCTCCGCCAGAGGCAACGTTTCGCGCACTTGTTCTGGGTTCCATTCTTGGAATCATCTTCGGTGCTGCGTCCGTCTATCTTGGTCTTCGAGTAGGACTGACGACCTCGGCCTCGATTCCCATTGCAGTGATGTCGATTACCATTCTTAAAAAGCTTGGCAAATCAACGATCCTCGAAAACAACATTGTGCAGACCGTAGGCTCCGCGGGAGAGTCAATTGCTGCGGCGGTTGTCTTCACCGTACCGGCTCTCATCTTCCTCGGCTATGCGCTGAGTGTTTCGCTCACATTACTTATTGCACTCACTGGCGGTATACTCGGAGTTCTGATGATGATTCCGCTTCGGCGTTACTTGATCGTGAAGGAACACGGCAATCTTCGTTATCCCGAAGGTACAGCTTGCGCCGAGATCTTGAAGGCAGGCGAAACAGGTGGCACGAGTGCTGCAAAAATTTTTAAAGGCATGGGCATCGGTGCGATCTTCAAGAGCCTCCCGTCCCTTTTTGGATTTTGGAAACCCACTCCTGTACGCGATTTGGCTTTCTATCCAGGT
>JAHEZR010000082.1 GCA_023251005.1 Ignavibacteriota bacterium
AACTCATCTTCATCTCACCAAACTCGATGCGGGAGATTTCGATTAGGTCGCTCAAAAGCATGTTCAGACGAGTAGCATTCTGATATGCCTTCTCCACAAATTCACGGTTCACCTTCGGGTCCTCCAGAGCTCCATTCAGCAAAGTTTCAAGATACCCCTGAATTGTAAAGATGGGCGTGCGGAGCTCATGAGAGACGTTTCCGAGAAACTCACTGCGCACACGCTCGAGCTTTCTTAGCTGTCCGATATCCGCATTTAGTTTATCCAACATTTCATTAAGGATACCACCAAGCTGCCCGATCTCGTCTTCGTCCCTGACGGGAATCCGCTCGCCGAACTCACCTGATTGAATCTTCCTTGCAATCGCTGCCATCTCCTTGATCGGCTGCGAAACTTTTCGCGAGACAATGAGACTCAGCCCCGCGACAAGGACGATGACAACGATGCACGCAATGACAATCTTCCACCGAATCTCGCGCACTACTGTTTGAACGCCGGTGAGCGGTACCGCCGCCCTCACGAAACGGACATCTCCCGTCGGGAGAAGAAAAGATTGGTCAAGTTTACGTGCGAAATAGAACATCTCCAAGTTCACTGTGTGACTGAACCTACTTTCAGAGCCAGTGCCATACTTGACGGCTTCCTGGACCTCAGGCCTTTGCAGGTGGTTTTCGATAATCTTGAGCTCAGAGGCCGGAAGGTCCGATTCAAAAAGTACTGCGCCGTCCTGTCCAATCAACGTTAACCTTATCTTGGAGACCCTTGCATATTCCTGAAGCTTCTGATACCAGGATCCCTCCTCCGCCGATGAAAAACTTCCGCTTCTGATCAGATGGGTAACCTGGTTCAATTGGTTCGACAGGTCGCCAACAAGCCTCTCCTTGAAATAGGATTCGATCTCCAAACTCGACAAGACGCCCAGTGCGATTGTGACGACGATAATTAAACCGATGTAGGTATATCCAATCTTTCTGCGGATGCTTTTCATCTGGTCTCTCTCATCCGGTAGCCAACGCCTTTCACGGTCTCGATGAGGTCGCCGAATCGTCCGAGTTTCTCTCTCACCTTGCTTATATGGACATCGACCGTTCGATCGACAACGTAGACATTTTCTCCCCAGACGGCATTGAGGAGGGCTTCTCGTGTAACCACTTGGTTGAGGTGCTCCGCAAGGTAAGCAAGGATTTCAAACTCCTTCCTGGGGAACTCGACTTCTTTCAACCCGATTTTCACAAGGTAATTCAGTCGACTAATTTCCACCGCTCCGATCCTCAAGATCTCTTTTTGAGGAGTCTCTGCTGCGAGTTCTCCTCGGCGGAGGACGGCCCGGATGCGGGCAAGAAGCTTGGGCAAAGTGATCGGCTTCATGATGTAATCGTCCGCGCCAAGCTCAAGTCCGACGACTTCATCCATCTCGCTTGTCTTTGCAGTGAGGAAGACGATAGGAATACCTGCCGTCATTGGGCCACTCCTCAGGCGTCTTGCCACTTCCCAGCCATCAAGTTTGGGCATCATTACATCAAGGAGTATAAGGTCGGGAGTCCTTCGGGAAAGCTCAAGTGCGCCTTCACCATCGCAAGCAGTCAAGACGTTGTAACCTTCCTTCTGAAGGTTATACTTCAGCATCTCGACGATATCTTTCTCATCATCCACTACGAGGATCGTCTTAGCCAAACCGTTGTCCCTTCTCAAACTGATATCCTCTCAGGAATTCCTCGATCCCCATTTTCTTTTTCCCCTCCAGCTGAATTTCCTCAATCGCCAGCAGCTCATCTCCGGTCGCAACAAGCAATTCTTTGCTGCTCGGATTCACCAACTCTCCGGGACGCGAACCGTTGACTTTTTTCCCCGCCCTCTTTGTCCTGTAGACATTTAGCATCTTTGCATTGTGGAATGTGAATGCACAGGGATCAGGTGAAAGCCCACGGACAAAATTGTGAACTTCGCGGGCACTTTTCGTCCAGTCGATCTTACACATCTCCTTATAGATTTTTGGAGCTGGCGTTACGAGAGATTCATCTTGCGCACGCGGCTGTACCTTGCCCAATTCGATGAGACGAACGGTCTGCAACACAATCTCCGCCCCGACTTCAGCAAGCTTGTCGTGCAATTCACTCGCCGTCTCATTTTCACCGATGGCAACGCGGGCCTGGAGGATAATGTTTCCGGTGTCAACTTTTTCTTGTAGAAAGAATGCCGTAACCCCCGTTTCTTTTTCGCCTTTGATAATCGCCCAGTTGATCGGGGCAGCGCCGCGGTATTTAGGGAGGATCGATGCATGAAGGTTGAACGAACCATGCTTGGGAACTTCAAACACCTCTCGAGGTAAGATTCGGAAGGCTACCACAACATTGATGTCGGGAGAGAGTTCAGTAACCTGATCAACAAAATCCTTTTCTTTCAGTGATGCTGGCTGAAGAACTTTGAGCTTGTGCTTTGCCGCAAATTCCTTGACCGGCGGCGAGCTGACTTTCTGGCCCCGACCTTTCGGTCTATCAGGTGCAGTCACAACCGCAGCAATCTCGTACTGATTCTCGAGCAAAATCCTTAGACTTGGGATCGCGAACTCAGGCGTCCCCATGAAAATGATACGCATGGCAGAAATTGGTTAACCGTTGAACAAAGAAATTCGAGTCCGGATTGATCAATAGACTGGAAGTCTGGTTGGAGAGGTGGATTGAAATTTTTGAAAACCTTAAGCAGGTAGGTTACTTCGAAACTGTCTCGGGTACTACCACTGGATAGCTCACCTCCACTTCGCCGGCACGGATTTTTTCCAATGCAGGCTTGTGAAATCGCCGTCGAGCAGGGCTTAGATGATCTGTAAAGAGAACGCCATTGAGATGATCTATCTCGTGCAGGATGACGCGTCCGAGTAAACCCGTCGTCTCAAGGATCGCTTCCTTGGGGCTGCCGTCCCTGAACTTCACTGTTACCTTTTCAGCACGCTTGACGTCGTCCCGAATCCCCGGAATGCTGAGGCATCCCTCCTCTATTGACGATTCTCCCGACTTCGAAATGACTTCGGGATTGATCAGCACCATCGGCTTTGTGCCTTTTCCCTCCTCCATTTCAGAGATATCTAGAACGATCACCCGCCGAAGGACGCCGACCTGATTTCCTGCAAGTCCGATGCCATTCGCACTGTGCATCGTCTCGAACATGTTCTGGATAAGATCAATCATTTCGTTATCCAGTTCAAGCACAGGCTTGGCTTTTTTCCGCAAGACATCTGATCCGAAAAGATATATAGGTAGAATTGACAAGTTGTTCTCTTGAATAATACACTAGTGAATGTGTAAGCACCTCTTGTAACAGAAAAAGTTGGCGCGACGCCCGACAAGAGCACGCCAACTTTTCCGGAAAGCATTAACCAAGATATGATCGGAGCGCTTTGCTTCGTGAGGCGTGCCGCAGC
This sequence comes from Ignavibacteriota bacterium, assembly GCA_023251005.1. The sequence continues at coordinate 3,419 of JAHEZR010000082.1, forward strand.
CTCCGGATTGCTTTCTCCTTAATCTGCCGCACTCGCTCGCGCGTGAGGTTAAATTTCTCACCGATCTCCTCAAGCGTTAGCGAGTGCTCCCGGCCAAGACCAAAGTACAGCCGGATCACTTCTGCCTCGCGGTCGCTTAGCGTTGAAAGCGCACGTTCTACCTCGCGACTGAGCGACTCGCGCATGAGCTCGTTGTCCGGCAGGGGAGTCCGCTCGTCCTGGATGACATCCAAGAGGCGATTGTCTTCTCCCTGCGCGAACGGCGCATCCATCGAGAGATGCCGGCCCGAGATCTTCAACGTGTCGGCGACTTCGAAAAGAGACATGTCGAGTTCTTCGGCGAGCTCACTCGCGCTCGGCTCACGTTCGAATTCCTGCTCGAGTGTGCTGAACGCCTTGCCGATTTTATTCAGGGCTCCAACACGGTTCAGCGGCAACCGCACAATACGGGACTGCTCAGCGAGCGCTTGCAGAATCGACTGTCGGATCCACCAAACTGCGTAGGAGATAAACTTAAATCCGCGCGTCTCATCGAATCGCTTTGCCGCTTTGATCAACCCGAGGTTTCCCTCGTTAATCAGATCTCCAAGTGAAAGACCTTGATTCTGATACTGCTTCGCCACGCTCACAACGAAGCGGAGGTTTGCCTTCGTTAGTTTCTCAAGGGCTTTCTGTTCACCTTTCTTAATTTTTCGCGCAAGATCGACTTCTTCTTCCGATGTCAGCAGCTCGACTTTTCCGATTTCCTGTAGGTACTTGTCAAGCGACTGACTCTCTCGGTTTGTATATTGCTTACTGATTTTCACCATTTACTCTCTCACCTCAATGAAAAAAAACATGCAGTCCGGACTCTGAATCATTTATTATCCATGTCTATCCGATCCACAATCCCAACGATACTGGCGTCGACCGGTGCCATCTCCACAGGAAGTGGGATCACCGCCTCTCGCGCGGTTATGTAGAACACTGTCTCTCCCGGCCCTGCTCCGACCGTATCGACCGCCACGATCGGCTCCCCAACCTTCTCGCGATTTCCGTTCAATGGTTGAATGAACTGGAGCTTGAATCCGTGAAGGTTTTCGTCCTTCCGCGTTGCCCAGACAGTTCCGATGACTTTTGCAAAGTACATTTTAGAATTTCCAATTGCGGATTTCGAATTGCGACTTCACATTCCGCAATCCGAAATTTCAACTCTCAGTCTGCTACATCCAACTTATCGACGATCGCCATGATCACTGCATCGACGGGTTTGTTCTTCGTCAATGTTGTCTGGCGAGCGGAGCTTCCTGTTGCAACCAGAACGACGTCCCCGACTCCGGCCTGCACCGTGTCTACCGCAACCACAAACGTATCCTTCAGCTTGTAGTCCAGATCAACGTGCTTGACGATCTGGAATTTCATTCCCACGAGCTGCTCATCTTTTCGGGTTGCCCACACAGTTCCAACAACTTTGCCGAGGAACAAGTTTCTCTCTCCTTATGGTATACGAATAATCTCTCGTCTAAGTTTTGCTTCCAACGATCAAATCGAGCGGTAACTATGTCTACTGATAAATCATCTGGAGAAAACTTTCTCCTGCGAGTGTTCCTGACGCATTGACCCCAAAGTACTCTGCTACGGTCTTACCGAGATCTGCGAAGCTTTTCCGCGTCCCCAGGTTTACTCCTGCTTTGGCCGACTTCGCGCAGCATAATACTGGAACGTACTCCCGCGAGTGATCGGTACTTGGCGTGGTG
>JAHEZR010000083.1 GCA_023251005.1 Ignavibacteriota bacterium
AATTTCTATGTCGATTGGTGGGATAGGCAACTCGGGAAGAAGAAGGTCTTCCGTCTCACGGGCATGCCTGTCAGCGGAATCACGACGCTTAATAAAATCCTCTGGATAAAACATCAGAGACCAAAGCTTTTTGCCAAGACGTGGAAGTTCCTCTGCTACGAGGACCTTGCCTTTCATCGATTGGGATTGACTCCGACGATCGATTATTCCCTCGCTGCACGCACGATGGCTTTTGATCTTGCTGAGGAAAAGTGGTCAGAGAAACTCTTGAAAATTGCAGGGATAGACAAAGCTCTTTTTCCTGAAGCGGTTGCATCGGGAACAATCGTTGGTGAGATTCCGCAACGAGTCGCGAAAGACTTTGGCTTACGGAAGAATGTCCTCGCAGTTACAGGTGGACACGATCAGCCGTGCGGTGCTCTCGGCGCCGGCGTTATCAAACCGCGCACAGCCATGTATGCAACGGGAACGGTTGAGTGCATCGCTCCTGCTTTCTCAAAGCTGACCCTTTCGGACTCGATGATGGAGGATAATCTCTGCTGCTATCCTCATGCAATGAACGGGATGTACGTCTCGATCGTTTTCAACTTTACTGGGGGTTCCCTCCTCCGGTGGTACCGGGATGCTTTCGGACAGGAAGAGCTCCGTGCAGCAAAGAAAACAGGAAGAGATGTCTACGAAATCCTCACAGAAGAGGCATCGAAGGCACCGACGAACATCCTCGTTCTTCCGCATTTCACGATGACCGGAACACCATACCTTGACGCGAGATCAAAAGGCGTGATTCTTGGCCTCACGCTTTCGACGAAGAAAGGCGAGATTATCAGAGCGATCCTGGAGGGAGTGACGTATGAGATGAAGCTGAACGTCGAGTTGCTTGAGAAAGCCGGAATCGTCATTGATGAATTCCGGGCAATTGGCGGTGGCGCCAAATCTGATCTGTGGATGCAGATAAAAGCTGACATTCTCGGTAAGCCAGTCGTCAAGCTCCAAGTCACGGAAGCAGCTTGTCTCGGTGCTGCATTGCTGGCCGGTGTTGCGGCGGCGGAGTATCGCTCCATGGACGAGGCGGTACGAGAAACCGTGAAAAAAGAGAAGACGTTCTACCCCAATGAAAAACACCGCATTGAGTACGAGGAAAAGTTTGCTCTCTATCGTCAGATCTATCCCTCGTTGCAAAATGTGTTGCACGCAATCGGGGCGTAACGCCGCTGACTGATGACTTCGAAGGAGAGAGTCCTGAAAGCTATTCGCCACGAAGAACCCGACCGCGTGCCGCTGAACATCTGGATGTACCGTGACGACGTGCGGGCAGAAGTGGTAAAACGCTATGGCTCGATCGATGCATTCTACGATCGCTTGCACATCGACATGGTGACTGCTTTCCCGACGCATCTCCTTGTGAAGCCGGGGGATGAATCAGAGTGGACGCATCATTACAGTGTCGATGAGGCAATCGATCTTGCCTTCGCTGACCCGAACGATGAAAGCCTGTACGTCCCAATCAAGAAGGATGTCGAGCGATACGGCGCAGAACGAGCAATCTTTTGTCAAACTCAGGGTGTCTTCGAGGGTGCGTTTGTTCTTTGTGGGATGGAGAATCTTCTCCTTGAGATGGTGATGGACCCAGAGAAGGTGAAGAGACTGTGCGAGAAGATTGCGCGGTGGTCGTGTTCCTATGTTGACAACGTTCTCGATCTCGGAATTGACGTCCCGCATATCTCAGATGATTGGGGGCAGAACAACACACTCCTGTTCAGCCCGAAGATGTGGTGGGAATTCATCTACCCCTACGATGCGATGATTGTCGAGAGAGCGAAGCGGCGGTGTGAGGTTGTTTCTCTCCACAGCGATGGATACATTTATGACGTACTTGACGGAGTCGTGAAGATGGGCATCGGCGTTGTCCATCCCATTCAAGTTTCGGCGGGGATGGATCCCCTGAAGGTAAAGCGAGAATACGGTGATCGGTTGACTCTCTACGGGACTCTCGACATCACTCACACACTGCCATCAGGGACAATGAAGGAAATCGAAGATGAGGTGATAGATCGGATGAAAACACTTAAACCCGGAGGAGGTTTCATCTTTTGTTCGACGCATACGATCCAACCAGATACACCGCTGGAAAAAGTTGAGTACGCGTACGATGTTGCTAATGAACACAGTTGGTATCGAACTTAAGAGGAGTCTCTCGAGCATCAGAATGGAGGTGCGTCATGCCTGAAGTCTCAAGTGAAACGGGCTTTCGTATCAGATCTGCCTTCATTGAGGAACAGAACAGGAAAACCTTCAAGGCGCTCGAAGCGGATTTTGATCATCTCGGTGAGCAGCTTGCTCGGCGTGGAATCAACATCGATGAAGTTAGGGGGAAGGTACAGCAATTCAGCGTTGCCCTCCCTTCGTGGGGTGTTGGAACGGGTGGGACAAGGTTTGACCGATTTCCCAGTGAAGGCGAGCCTCGCAATGTCTTCGAGAAGGTCGTCGATTGCGCAACGGTGAACCAGCTTACCGCAGCGACACGAGGGGTCTCGCTTCATATTCCATGGGACAAGCCGGATGATCCAAAAGAGCTCGTTGACTTTGCACAGGCGCTGGGCATTGGATTCGACGCAGTGAACTCCAACACTTTTCAGGATCAGAAGGACCAGAAGTTGAGTTACAAGTTCGGCAGTCTCACGCACACCGACCCTGCAGTCCGTCAGCAAGCGATCGAGCACAACATCGAAGTCATCGAGATCGGGAGGACGCTCAACACGCGAGCCCTTTCTGTCTGGATTGGAGATGGAGGAAACTTCCCAGGGCAGCTTCATTTTCGCCGTGCGTCCGAGCGGTACCTTGACAGCCTTAAGAAAATCTATGAGCATCTCCCGAACGACTGGAAGCTCTTGATCGAACACAAGCTGTACGAGCCGGCCTTCTATTCGACGGTCAACAATGACTGGGGAACGTCGTACGTGGCGGCGATTGCAACCGGCCCCAACTGCCTTTGCCTAGTCGACCTTGGACATCATCCGCCGAACACGAACATCGAAATGATCGTCTCTCGCTTAATCCAACTTGGAAAACTTGCTGGCTTTCATTTCAATGACGCCAAGTATGGAGACGATGATCTCGATACAGGGTCGATCAAGCCATTTCAGCTTTTCCTTATCTTCAATGAATTAGTGGATGCTGAGTACGAAAAGGTCCCGGGTTTTGATCCCACCTACATGATCGACCAGAGTCACAACGTTACCGACCCACTTGAGTCGCTCATATCAAGCACCGAGGAGATCCAACGTGCGTACTGTCGAGCACTTCTTGTCGACCGCAAAGCGCTCAACGACTACCAGGAATCGAATGATGCAATCATGGCACTCAAAATATTGAAGTCGGCATACAATACAGACGTTAGTCCGATCACCGCGATGGCAAGATACCGGAGCAGTGCTGCTATCGACCCGATCTCGACTTATCGATCAAGTGGATATCGAAAGGCGAAGGGAAAAGAAAGGCCGACAGTTGACGGGAGGAAAAGCGGGATTGTTTGATTTCATCCGACAAATTCCGTAATAATTGATACCATTCAGTCTCACGGTAGAGAGTGGCGAAGGTCTAAAAACGTTACCGATGAAGAGAGGAAAGCTAAGAAATCGTCGTCGAAGTAAAGTGCTGCATCTCAGCCTGCGTGATAAATCGGTAAACAAGGTCCCAGTCCCCCGTGATATTTTGGATTGCTTTCCCGATATGTGTTTTGTCGTCGCTGCCGACGGAACCATTCTCGATGCAAACCAGCGGGCCAAAGAGAAGCTCGGACTAACCGACCGGCGTCTCGCGAACTCGAGATTTCCTGGGTTCACGCTCTCAGATTCACGGACACAGATTGAAGAAGCCATTCACGAATGCTTCCGCAAAGGAACCAGCCACTCCCTTGAGGCTCAGCTCATTACTAAGAGGGGCACGCCAATTGACGTTACGCTCTCTTTTTCTCGGTATCCGTCTGATAAGTCGACAACACAGCGCTACTGTTTTGTTTTTGGGCGCGACGTAACAGCGCAAAGAAAGAAAGAACTTGACCTCCTTCGATTCTATAACGTCGCTCAGAATACGATTAATCCCCTTGAAATTACCGACGCGCAAGGGCGCATTGTCTACGTTAACCCCGCGTTTGAGAGAGCAAGCGGTTACACAAAGGAGGAACTCCTCGGGAAGAATCCCAGCATTTTTGGAAGCAGTAGGCAGCCTAAAAGTTTCTGGGAAAAAATGTGGAAGACGATCCTTTCCGGACAAGTTTGGATGGGAAGAATTGAGAACAGGCATAAGAACGGCGAACCCTTCTTCACTCAGTTGCTTATCTCCCCGATCGTTGACGCAGAAGGTTTAGTCGTCGGATTCTTTGGTGTTCATCGGGACATCTCGGAACAGAAACATCTCGAGGAGCACCTCGTTCACGCCCAGAAAATGGAGAGCATCGGGACGCTCGCTGCTGGCCTTGCACACGAGGTTGGAAATCCCCTCACTTCTATTTCCTCTCTTGTCCAGGTGATTCAAAGGACGACGAAGGACGAATTCGCGAAAGAAAAGTTAGAGCTCATCAAGCATCAGATCACCCGCATCTCCAAGATTATTCGCGACCTCGTTGACTTTTCCCGGCCTTCGAGGTATGAAGTGAGGGAGACAGACGTGAACAAAAGTGTTCAACAAGCGATTGAAATTGTTCGTGTGGGAAAAAATGCAAAAGCGATCACGTTCCGGACAGACCTGGAAGAGAAGATCCTCTCACTTCCGTTAGTTCCTGATCAGATTGAACAAGTGTTCATCAATATTCTTATCAACGCTGTAGATGCGATTTCCGAAAACCCACATCCGCAACAGTCGCAAGCCGGCGACATTTTTATCAAGACGTCGATGGGCGGTGAGGACGTCGCCATTACAATCGAAGACAATGGTCGAGGTATCCCGGATGAGGATCTCCCCAAAGTCTTCGAGCCTTTCTTCACGACGAAGAGAATTGGAGAGGGAACAGGGTTGGGGCTCTGGGTAAGCTATGGTATCATCAAAAGTTTTCAGGGGGATATTCGAGTAGAGAGTCGGGTGGGTCGCGGGACAAAATTCACCATCACTCTGCCTCTCTACACTGAGCTTTCATAATGGGGATT
>JAHEZR010000084.1 GCA_023251005.1 Ignavibacteriota bacterium
GCACGGTGTAGAGTTCCTTCTGAAGAACTGCCGCAACAGTAATGGCCATTTTTATTTTCATCTCACGCAGGAGGGAAAGGACATCGACGGACCCATCAGCATCTACTCGGATTTCTTCGCTGTCTACGGACTTGCGGAATACTTCAGAGCAAGTGGAGACTCCCGGGCAATTGATGTCGCCGAGAAAACATACTGGAGTGTCATCAAACGAATCCGAGATCCGAACTATGGAAATTTTTACCCCTTCCCGAGCTCTCGGCACGTTCAGCGTCACACAGTCTCGATGATCCTCTTAGAAACGACACAGGAGCTCGATTCGATCGCTCCCGATCCTCGCTTTAAGGCGATTATCGAGGAATGTCTTGACCGCGTCCTTTACAAGCATGCGGTCACGGAGGAGCGAGCACTTCTTGAGAATCTTTCGAGTGACTGGAGGCGGATGGATTCGATGGAAGGAAGACTAATCAATCCGGGTCATGCAATCGAATCGATGTGGTTTGTTCTTCATCAAGTCCGCAGGCGAAACGACAGGAAGATGATTGAGCGAGCTGCCGACATCATCGAATGGTCACTGGAGAGAGGATGGGATAAAGATCATGGCGGGATTCTTTATCTTGTTGATGTCGAGGGTAAACCCCTCGAACAACTGGAGTGGTTCATGAAACTTTGGTGGCCGCACACTGAAGCCCTCTACGCCACGCTTCTTGCATACCATTTAACGGGAAGACAAAGCATGGAAGGCTGGTTTGAGATGATCCACGAGTACTCGTGGTCTCACTTTCATGATAAGGAATTCGGAGAATGGTACGGCTATCTCGATCAACAGGGAAACGTTGTTAATCGTGCTAAAGGTACAGTCTGGAAATCCTGCTTCCATTTGCCTCGTGCCCTGCTTCTCTGCACCAAGCTCCTAGAACGATTGACTTCAATAGATTCGACCTAATGACTGAGATGTTTGCATGTTTTAAAAAATCTTGCTACGTTTGAGGCGAGTGAAATAACTTCCCCGCCGTACATCATTCGAACGACGCGAAAAGGGAATGGATGCTGTCTGTTCCCTTTTCCATCCCCGCTGCAGCATTGGTGCGAACATGAAAGAGTTTGCAGACGAGCTGCGAGCTTCCCGCGAGGCCAAGCACATCTCCCTCGCTGACATTGCTTCTGCAACGAAGATTCAACTGAAGTATCTTCGCGCGATGGAAGAAGGAGAGTTCTCCTTTCTACCCCCGCCCTATGCCCGCGCGTTCATCCGAGATTACGCAAAGGCACTCGATCTGGATCAGGACGTAACACTCCAGCGTTACGACGCCGCACTCGCAGCGGCAGCACAAGTCACAGAATCACGACAACCTGAACGAAAGACTACGCAGAGTGCACCACCTCGGGCAGAGATTCCCGCCGAAATGGACTTGCGGTCCCGCAGGGAAGAGGAAGCCCCTCCACCACCAAGGGGCATTCTCCGCTCGCTCTGGCTTTCATTTCGTGCCCTTTGGATAAAACAAGTCGAAAGAAAGAAATTCCTCCCCGTCGCTGCAGTCATCATTGTTGTTGCAATAGTAATTCTCGTGTCGAATATGACGAAGAATTCTGAGAAGGATTCTACGCGCGAGATTCCGTTTGAACAGGTCATCAAAGAGAAGGAGCGCGCGAGCAACTCTTCTCAATATAGTTTAAAATCGGGAGTTGAAACGTCTGCCAGTCCCGGGGATTCCACGGACAGCCTCGTCCTTGAAGGCAGAACGACACAGGAAGTCTGGATGCGGCTCCTTATCGACGATGGCTCGCCGAAAGAGTATATTTTCCCTCCGAGGGCAATTCGTAGCTGGAAAGCACGTGACAAATTCGCCGTCACGCTCGGAAATGCCGGAGCGATAACTTTCAAACTCAATGGAAAGGATATTGGGACGCTGGGAAAACCCGGCGCGGTCACCCGCAATACCGTCATCACGCGCGACCGTGTTCAAAAGTAAGTTCCTCACTCACGACCCGTGAAAGCTGCTTCCCGACAAGCAAGCTCTTCAGTTGCCAAGCAAATTGAGAAACTCCACAAGGAGATCCACGAGCACGACTACCGCTATCATGTCCTCACCGAGCCGACAATTCCAGATGCCGAGTATGACCAATTGATGCGTCAGCTCGTTGAGCTTGAGAGAGGGTACCCGGAACTTTTTACTCCCGACTCCCCATCCCAGCGAGTCGGTGGGCAGCCCACAAAAGAATTCCCAAGCGTCGCTCATGAAATCCCGATGCTCAGCCTCTCCAATGTCTACAGCGAGGAGGAGGTACTTGATTTTGATCGGAGAGTCCAAACGCTTCTCGGTCGCCAGCCATATCGCTACGTTTGTGAGCTAAAGTTTGATGGTGTGGCAATAACTCTGAAGTACGAAGAGGGTATCTTTGTCCGCGGCGCAACTCGCGGTGACGGTGTCCAGGGGGATGAGGTCACGAACAACCTGAAAACGATCCGTTCGGTTCCACTTCGGTTGAGAACAGGCGAAAAGGCCTTCATGAGCGTCGAGGTGCGGGGCGAGGTATTCATGAGGAAGAAGGATTTTGAGAAGATGAATAAAGAACGCGAGCGCGCTGGAGAAAAAATGTTCGCGAATCCAAGAAACGCCGCCGCCGGCACTCTCAAGCTCCAGGACCCGAAACTCGTTGCAGCAAGGCCGCTCAATTTTCTTGCATACTGGCTTCATAGTGAGAGAGTCGAACTGAAGAGCCACTATGAGAATCTTGACATCCTGCGCAAGCTTGGTTTACCCGTCAACGAACATTCTCGACTTTGTAGGAACGTCAAAGAAGCCATAAAGTATTGGCGAGAGTGGGGACTCCGCCGCGAGGATCTTCCGTATGACATCGACGGCATCGTCATTAAGGTCGATCCGATTCGCCAGCAGGAGATCCTCGGTAACATCGCGAAGAGTCCGCGCTGGGCGACGGCGTTTAAATTCTCTGCCCGACAGGCAGAAACAAAATTGAAAAATATCATTCTGCAAGTGGGAAGAACTGGAACGATCACGCCAGTGGCGGCTCTCGAGCCCGTGTTCCTCTCTGGAACAACCGTAAGCCGCGCTACACTTCACAACGTCGATTACATTCAGGAACTCGACATCCGAATCGGAGACACGGTAATTGTTGAGAAGGGCGGCGATGTTATTCCGAAGGTAAGTGGCGTCGTGCTCGCTAAGCGACCAAGAGGTGCACCTCCCTACGTGATATCGGCGAAATGTCCCGTCTGCGGATCAAAATTGTTCCGACCGGAGGGCGAGGCGAACTATTACTGCGAGAACTACGAGTGTCCAGCTCAGGTGAAAGGGCGCATTGAACACTTTGCATATCGTGGAGCCATGGACATTGAGGGTTTAGGAGAGATGGTGGTCGAACAACTCGTAAAGAAAGGTTTTACCAAGAACATTGCTGACCTCTATTCACTCCGCAAACGGAAAGACGAATTACTGAAGCTCGAGCGGTGGGGGGAAAAAAGCGTGCAAAATCTCCTCGAGGCAATCGAGAAAAGTAAGACTCAACCATTCCAGCGAGTTCTCTACGCGCTGGGAATCCGGCACGTGGGAACTGGAGTAGCGAAACTCCTCGCTGAACACTTCCATTCCATCGAAGAGCTGAAATCGGCAAGCTTCGAGCAACTTGAGTCGATCCACGAGATCGGCCCGAAAATCGCCGAGAGCATCGTTAGGTTCTTCAAGGATCGTAGAAATCTTGAGATTATTGAACGACTTCGGAAAGGAGGCGTCCGGATGGAAATTGGAGGAAAGGAGCTGAAACGCAGAGGCCCACTGGTCGGAAAAACTTTCGTTTTAACAGGAACATTGCTGTCTTTTACTCGTGAGGAGGCAAGAGCGTTAATTGAAGGACAAGGCGGAAAAGTGAGTTCCTCGGTTGGCTCGAAGACTGATTGCGTCATTGTAGGAGAAGAGCCTGGCTCGAAGTACGACAAAGCTCGAGCTCTCGGAATCCGAACTCTCACTGAAGATGACTTCAAGAAGTTGTTGGGAAGGAAAGCGTGATAACGAGCTTGCTTTTTTCAGAAAACTTTATCATTATAAGACGGCCAGCCCCGACCTGATTGGGACAAGCCGATAGGATTGAATGTTCAACACCGTTCGAAAGAAACTCGGTTTTCTCTACACAAAGATCTACTTCAAGCATGAACGAGACGCAATCACAGATTTTACACGGGCAATATCGAATGCACGTGTTGCGCTTGTTCTCCTCCCAAATGATCAGCGAGAATTTCAATTCGCACGATCGATTGTTCCGTCTCTCCAGAAAAAATTCAAAGGGAATCGCCTGACAGTCGTTGTTCCAGAACAAGTGAAGGACCCGATGCGCGATGTCTACCTCTGCGAGATTATCCGAGTTCACGAACATGATCTCAATCCCCTCTTTCTCCCAAAGGAAAATCTCCGCCGGCGCATCCGAGAGAAGAATTATGACGTCGCCGTTGATCTCAATATCCAATTACATCTTCCATCCGCGTTCCTTTGCAAAGAGTCACGCTCGAAGGTTCGCATTGGAATCATCAAGCAGCATGCAGACACATTCTATAACTTCCAGTTGAGGACAGACACCACGGGCAGTGCGAAGATCATCTACGATCACCTATTCAATTGTTTAGCGATGTTTTAAACATGGAGGGTTTATGAATTTCGAGGTACAGAAGAACGGCACCGCGACGGTCTTCAAATTGAAAGAGCGGCAGCTGACTTCCTCCATCTCCGCCGAGCTCAAAGGTGAATTCCTCATCCTCTGCCGTCCAAAACTCCAGAGCCTCGTCATTGATTTATCGGAGGTTGACTTCTGCGACAGCAGCGGATTGAGTGCCCTACTCATCGCCGAGCGGCGGATGCGGGACAACGATGGCGTCGTCAAGCTGGTGGGACTCCGCAAGAAAGTCCTCAACCTCATCAAGATCTCCCAACTGGACCGCGTCTTCGAAATTCACCCGACAGTCTCTGAGGCATTGAAGGCTCCGTAGCGAACTCCGCCCCTCCTGGCCTAAGGGCCACGCCCGAAAGGAGCCTTCATTGGGATTCACCTCCCTCGACTATCTCATCGTTGTCCTCTATCTCCTGGGCATCGCGATCTTCGGAGTCCTCACTGGCGGCAAGCGTCGAACGA
>JAHEZR010000085.1 GCA_023251005.1 Ignavibacteriota bacterium
CTGGTAACCTCAAAAGCGGATTTGCGGAACTTTCCCTCGCGCTGCTCGGCAAAAGCAAGAATCTTCATAAATCAATTCAAAAGTCAAAAGAAAGACTCAAGACTAAGTTAAAAAAATCTGAAATCTAAAACCCAAACCCTAAACTGTTAAATCGCCTTCGCTTCCTCGTGCAACAAGCGCACGAGTTCAGGAACGGCCGAGACATCTGTGCCCACGATCTTTCCGGGACTTTTTGCCGGTGGCAGCCTCATTGAAAGAACCTCAACTTTTGATCCGACTGAAGGGGCGGGACGTTCGGTAATGGTTTTACTTTTCGCTGCCATAATCCCTTTCAACGATGGATAGCGGGGCTCGTTTAACCCCTTCTGTGCTATGAACACAGCCGGAAGTCTTACTTCCACGATCTCGTGCCCCCCTTCGATTTCTCTACGTGCCACGGCAATTCCGTTAGAAATATCCAGCTTGACGACAACCGAAGCAGACGGGAACCCAAGCATCTCGGCAACAAGAGTTCCAACCTGTGCATTGTCATAATCGATGGATTGTTTCCCGAAGAAAACGAGATCAGGAGAAAACTCTCTGATAGTTTCCGCGAGGGCGGCTGCGACAGAAAACGAATCTCGGGTCGATTCGTCTTTCAGGAGGATCGCTTTATCCACGCCCATCGCGAGAGCTTTTCGGAGTGTTTCTTTGAAGTTATCGCCGCCGAGGGAAATCGCTGTTACCTCACCTCCTAATTTTTCCTTGATTCGTAGACACTCCTCAATGGCAAACTCGTCATAAGGATTCAAGACGTGGTTCACGCTGGCCTTGTCTATTGATATCCCGTCCGGTCCAACTCTTACTCGTGTCTCAGTATCCGGAACGTGGTTGATGGACACAACAAGCTTCACAGCGACATCTCAGAGTCTGATTGCTGAATCATGCGATAGAGTTTGCACGCTTCGCACCTTGAGCCGACGACTTCAATCATTTACTTGATGTGAAATGAACCCTCAATTGCAAAAATATACCCACTCTCCGTTTTAAAAGCAAGCAACCTGCTCTTCCTTGAAGACGTTATGGTTTCAATTAAATTCTTCTCCCGTCCATCTGTCGATACAGAACTTTTGCTCAACAAATTAAATCGTGAGAAAAAATGTTGCCGCACAGGATAGGAGATTTTGCAAAAGAAAATTTCATTGACTCAGAGACAAATTCTCCGTAAATTATTCCTAAATTCAATGAGTCACTTTTACAGGGAAGGAAATGGCACAACATAAATCAGCAATCAAGAGAATGCGCAGCAGTCTGCGGAGACGGGAACGCAACCGAAATTATATGTCGATGATGAAAAGCGCAATCAAACGCGTTCGAAGTGCAGGCACAAAAGAACAGGGGCAAGCGGCACTTCTGAGGGCGGTCTCGATTCTCGATTCGATGGCAGCAAAGGGAATTATCCACCGAAATAAAGCCGCAAATCAGAAATCCAGTCTCACGAAGCTTGTGAACAAGCTCCAGTAGAGACCGCTTGTGCCAGAAACGACAAAAGCCAATCCGGGGATTAATGACAGGATTGGCTTTCGTGTTTCATCTGAGATCTTGTTGCCCCTAAGTTGGTAGCTCGAGCGACCTCCTCTTTTCCTCAAGTTCTCTAATTCGCTGCTCGAACCGTTCTCTCTCTTCCGGCTTCCGGTGAAGCAACAGAGAGTACGTTCTGATTGCCTCCCGATACGCTCTCTGGCTCGCATAAATTTCCGCTAATGTTGGCGTCGCGATCTCTCCGTCGAGATTTTCACTTGCGATCTCCTCACCCGTTTCCACTACGGGGTCCGAACAGCCGATATCTTCCCTCGACTCATCTTCGGCGATTTGAACCGCGGGTTCTTTCTTCAGTGGGTCGGTTTTTTCGTTGACAAGGAGAACCTTTTCGCCTGTTTCCGCTTCGCGCAAGAGAGTTGAGGCAACTTCACACCGAGGCTGGAGAGCCAAAGTTTGTTCAAGCTCTCTCCTTGCGTCACTAAATTTTCGAAGACGAAGATAACATCGGCCAAGGACGAGACGAGCCGTGGCGTATTCAGGATAATGTGCTTTCCCCCTTTCACAGAGATCTCGCGCCTCCTCCAGTCGGTTGGTGTCGAGATAGAGACTAGCCAGCAGAGCAAAGAAAGGGGAGGCTGAGTTTGACGCGAGTCTTTTCTCGAGAGATTCGACAGTGAAAGAGACCCACGCTTCAGAAGATGATGTCATTTTTCTTGAAGGGCTCGGAGTTGTCGTCCGCTCCAAGCATGCTTGATGGAGAGAAAAGAGACAAACCCGAATCCCAGACAGAATAGCAGCTGGAATGGGACTGCTGCAATCTCAGAGAAGTATAGGGATGAGAGAACCCCAAAGAAACAATACAACGCAAGCAGCATCTCGACGATGCACGTGAGGCCCAGCTTTGTTGGGATGTACTTTTTGTTCGTCCATGCATCCGTTTTCTTTTCAATACAATACTTTGGCGTTCTCACAAACTCCCTTTTCTTACTCAGAAGGCCCTCGATAACTGCCTTTGTGTTATTGACGGCAAATCCCATACTCCCTGCCATGAAAAGAGGGAAGAGAAAGACACGACGCCGCCAGTCGGGATAGACTTCTTTCTGGGAAAACGTGTAGAAGAGAAACGATCCAATGAAAGCAACAACGAAAATCGACATCAGTGCAAAGTAGGTTTCATAGCCGCCGTGATTCTTTATGTACACAAGTGGGACGTTGAGAATACCTGCAAGGAGAATGAACGGAAAAACAATGTTGTTCGTGAGATGGAACGTCGACTGCAGCTTGATACGAAACGGAAGATCGGAACGCCAAACCTGTGGAAGGATTTTCTTCGCCGTCTCAATTGCCCCTTTCGTCCAGCGGAACTGCTGTGATTTCAGTGCATTGATCTCCGACGGCAACTCAGCCGGCGAGGTTACGTCACTCAAGAATTTAAACTTCCAGCCGCGGAGTTGCGCGCGATAACTGAGGTCAAGATCCTCGGTCAGTGTATCGTCCTGCCAGTTCCCGGAATCTTCGATGCAGGCCCTTCTCCAGATTCCACCCGTTCCGTTGAAGTTGATGAAGAAACCAGCGCGATTTCGAATCGCCTGCTCGATTACAAAGTGGCCGTCGAGGGCCATGGCTTGTGCCCGCGTCAGGAGAGAGTATTCCGTGTTTAGGTGTTCCCACCGTGTCTGGACCATGCCGATTTTCTGATCGCACAAGAAATATGGAATCGTCTGCAGGAGGAAATCTTCCCTCGGAACGAAATCAGCATCGAAGATCGCAATGAACTGGCCACGAGCAACCTTCAATCCTTCTCGAAGGGCACCAGCTTTGTAGCCTTCCCTGTTCCCGCGTTGTATGTGCTTAAGGTCATATCCCTGAGCAACGAACTCCTTGACGATTCCCGCTACAACAGAGGATGTCTCATCGGTGGAATCATCGAGGACCTGAATTTCTAACTTCTCTCTGGGATATTTTATTCGCGCGGCTGCTCGGATCAGTCGCTCGACAACGTAGAGCTCATTGTAGATCGGAAGCTGAATCGTCACGGGGGGATAGTCGGTCATCGTCATGTCATTGTGTTCCTTCTCGGGTCGGCTTTTCAGATAATAATACACCATGATGAAACCCTGAAATCCGAAGAGCAGAAGGATCAGGAGTGCGAGGAAATAGATGATGAGTATCATTTGTTCCATAGAGTTGTTCCGGATACGTTCAGGATGGATTATGCTTACTTGGCTGTTTACCAGCCGGAGACTGTTTCAATGAGAATGTCCTCTGCTAACTTGTTGATAGCCGTCTGGATTCCTTCCGCTCGCGCGGACAGTCCCCCTGTGTATTCATAATCCCCCCAGTTCGATAGCACTTTGTCCCAGACTTTCTTTCGAAGCTTCAGATCCGTGTAGGTCACTTTCACAGCAATCGTGATCCGCCACTTCCGAACCTGTTCTCCGCCACCGACAACCGAGGGCTCCGGTTTTACTGACGTGATCACTCCCTCGAGTATCGAGTCGGCGGTGTTTCTCTCTGTTACTTGCAAGCTGTTGTCGGTCGTGAAGCGGCTGATAACGGCGTTCGTGAACTTTTCCCTGAGTCCGGCTTCACCAAAACCACTTTGGTCATCAAAAATTGGAATGGCAATCGTCTTGATATGTGAAGGAACCGAAGAGCCACGAAACGAATACGTGCAACCCGTACCTTGAATGAAAGGCAGGAAGGCAGTAACTACGAGCAGCACTTTCCTGGACAGAACCTCTCCTGATAGGTTGTCAAAAAGTTGAATCCGATCTCCCTCCATTATTTTGAAAGTCCATACTCCTTGATTTTCCTGTAGAGTGTCCTCTCGCTGATCCGTAACGCCTTCGCCGCAAGACGACGATTTCCCTGAAACTTCTCGAGCGCGTTGACGATCATTTTTCGTTCCACTTCGTCAAGTGCCATTGATTCTTCCGGCTCCTGGACACTAGCCTCGACTCCCTCGACGCTGTATTCCGAACCAGCTGGAATAGAAGCGTGAGGCAAAAATTGCCGCGCGAGCAAGTTTTTCACGTCAAGAATGTCCTTCTTCATGTCAACAAGCGCACGATAAATCAGCTCTCGCTCTGCTTGCTCTGCGGTGCGATTGAGAAATACGGGCAGATTCCGTTCTTCGTGGTTTTCTCCACGTCCTTTCAGATACTTCCGAACGTCTTCCATCCCCAACCGCTTACCGCGCTCGATGACGAGCATGCTTTCAACGATGTTTTTCAACTCCCGGATGTTCCCGGGCCAATCGTAGTTGATGAGAGCCTGCATTGCCTCGTCCGAGATGCCGACAAAGCTCAATCCATTTCGGTCACAGAAATCTCGTGCGAACTCGTCAAAGAATAAGGGAATATCCTCTCGGCGATTCCGCAATGGAGGAACGCGTACGTTTACCGAACGAAGTCGATAGAAAAGGTCTTCACGGAAGTTTTTGTTCCGAACCTCCTGCTCAAGGTCCTTATTCGTGGCCGCGAGGATGCGCACATCGACCTTTCTCGGCACCGAAGCGCCGACCCGCATAAATTCCCCGTTCTCAAGGACGCGCAGGAATTTTACCTGGGTAGCCAGCGGCATCTCTCCGATTTCA
>JAHEZR010000086.1 GCA_023251005.1 Ignavibacteriota bacterium
GCCAAAAAACAACGAGAGCCGCAGAAATCAGAAAGATGGCCTGTAGCGTGCGCGTTTCTGAGTGAAATCCCTTCTGCAAATCAAACCCGATCTGCGGATTGCCCCGCATTTTGTACTTCCGAAGATGAGGGAGGAAGCGCGGTACTTCATGTGCGTATTCGTTGTACGCACTCCCGAAAGTTTTTGTTAGGTATTCCTCTTCAAGCGTCACAATCAAATAGTATTGAAGGAAAAAGAAGAACATCGCCGCAACAATAAGCCAGGGGAACAATGCATTCGACATCACCCCAAACCCGACGTATAAGAGGAGATTTCCTACATACAGTGGATTCCGAACATATCGAAACGGACCAGCCGTGATTAGATGAGTTCCACCTACAGTACCCGTCGTCCGCGTTTCGCTGCCCACGATCGAAACACCCCACAACCGGATCCCCTCACCAACCGAGGCGATAAGAAATCCGAGTATCAGTGTCTTGAGAGTTGGACGGGCAAAGAGAAACATTGCAAGTAAAAAAGGAAGGGGGGTGTAACTACGATATCGAAAGAGAGCCTGCCGTATGTCCATGCTTCGAGCAAGGTCACATGACCCAACTCATCCTTGAAGGAATGCCTCTCGTCTATGGAGTTCTGCCTGCCAGCGCTTGCGAATCTGTTTTTGTGTGAGGAGCTTCTCCAGGCGCTCCTTGACATCGGAGAAATCACCGAATTCAAAGCACGAGATATTTTCCTTTCTGCAGTAACGAAGCAATTCCATCTTTGCAAAGACGACATCTGCGTATCGTGAGGGACAGCGATCAGAATAGCCGTTTCCTATGTAGACGATGATATCGTCTTCGGCTGAAAGTGTCAGCAGGTGGTTTCGCTTACAATTCGCACATCGATCGCACTCCTCATCCAGGTAAGGAAAAATCGGGGTGAGGAAAAATTGACCCTTCCCATCCACAGGTCGAAATTCTAAGTGATTGGCAAAAAACTTCACCTCCTCAATACCAAATCGCTTGAGGATTCGCTCGATGTAATAATCAAATCCATCGCTGAGGACGTAAAAATCTATCTCATGGACTTTGCAGAAATGCACAAAGTCATCGAATGTCGGGTCAATTTCTTGATTGTCAATGATCTTATTCATTACCTCCAGAGTGACAGCACCTGCCGCTTCACATTCTCCTACGAGGCACTCGCGCGCGCTGATCCTCCCGTCGAGGTAATTGAGGACGAGTTCCCCGCACCGCTCACCTCCGAGCTCGCGGAACATTACGTCCCCAACATCGCTCTGGGATATTGTGCCATCAAAATCAATGAACAGCTTCAGGTTCACTCGATCGTCCTTTCGTCAGGACTAGTTTCTCTAAGTCCTCACTGCTACTTCGTTGCTCAGGCGAACCGATACTAGTTTCGAAACACCCTCCTCCTCCATCGTCACACCATAGAGCGCGTTCGCGGATTCCATCGTCCTCTTGTTGTGCGTAACAACGATGAATTGCGTGTTATTTGAGAATTTATTGAGGATCTTCGTGAACCGATCAATGTTTGAATCATCCAGAGGGGCATCAACTTCGTCAAGGATGCAGAAGGGACTCGGCTTCACAAGATAAATCGCGAAGAGCAACGCAATGGCCGTGAGTGTTTTTTCACCAGCAGAGAGAAGGTCAATCGATTGCGGCCGCTTACCACGTGGCTTCGCAGTAATCTCGATCTTTCCTTCAAGCGGATCGACCCCTTCCTCCAGTCGCAGATCACACTCGTCTCCTTCGTCAAACAGACTGCTGAAGGTGGCAATGAAATTCTTCCGGATTTTCTCGAAAGTATCGAGGAATTTCTTCTGCGCTGTCGTATTGATCTCCTCGATTGTATCAAGGAGCGTTTTCTCTGCTTCGAGAAGGTCGTTCCGCTGCGTCGTGAGGAAGTCGTAGCGCTGCTTCTCCGTCTTGTATTCGTCAAACGCTGCAAAGTTTACCGGTCCGAGCGCGCGAATCTTGTTCTTGCACTGACGAACCTCTTCCCGAGCAGTTCCAAAGCTAAATTCCTCATCTTCCGGATAAGTTTTAAGAGTTAGCTCGTAGTCAAACTCTTCCTTCGAGCGCTGTTTCAAATTCTCAACTTTCATTCGGTACTCGGAGAGCTTCATCTCGAGTTCATGCGTGGCGCCCAGCGTGTCATCGTGCTGCCTTCTCTCATCGCGAATACTGACCTCGGTGGAGTGAAGCTGCTCTCTCTTCGTCGTGTACTCGGCCTCAATGATTTCCCACTCTTTACTCAGTGCCTCTCCCTCCACGCGGACTTGCTTGAGATTCTCTTCGTTCTCGACAACTTCTGCCGCGAGTCTTTGAAGCTCCTCCTTGCTTGTCTGAATATCATCCTCCCGCTGCCGAATCCCCTCCACTGCCTCCTCTACCGCGGTCTCGGTGTACCGGAGCTCTCGCCTTATTTCACGATCGTCCTCTCTGAGCTTGACAAGTCGAGACCAGGACTCGTTGACCACCTGCGTATGTCTCTCCTTCTGCTCCTCACATTCCTCAAGCTGACGGGATGCAGATTGAATTTTTTCAGAAAGCTCCGCCCTCTTTCGCAAGAGCAAATCCGTCTCCTCAACGAGAGAGTTGAGTTCTAACTGAAGATGAGCAATCTCACTCTCCCTCCGATCAATCTCTTCTCGATTCCGTTCAAGAACCTCGAGCGCACGCTTCTTTTCGAATTCGACTTGAGCCATCCTCATCTCAACTCCAGCTACTTCCTGCTCGATCCGCTTAACATCATCTTCGTAGACCTTTGAAGTGACGAGTGTTAGTTCGGCACTCTTCTCTCCGAGAAGGCGTTGTACGCTTGCAAGCTCCTCTCCAAGGGTCTTAATCCGCACCTCCAACTCTGCAATCTGGCTCTTCTTCCCGATCGTATGACCGTCCTCCTGATGCCGACTTCCACCCTTCATGACACCAGTACTTGTGATCACTTCGCCATCCAGCGTGACACACTTCAGATTGGAGCCGTTGCTCACGATCGATCGTGCAAAGTCAACGTCTTTGACTATGACGGTACGATCGAGAAGGAAGGAAAAGAGAAATTCATACTTTGGATCAAACTGGACGACATCAAGCGCCCAGCCATCCGTCCCGTCTTTCGGAATGTGATAATCCTCACGGTTGAGCTTTGGAATGCGATTGAGACAAATAAAAGTTGCCTTCCCTTTTTGAGAGCGCTTCAGCAACTCGACCCCGTGATAGGCTTCTTCGAGGTTATTGACCACGATATAATTCGCCGATTCACCCAATGCAGACTCAACTGCTGCCCGGTACTTCGCCTCGGCATGAATCGCGTCGGCTACTGTTGTTTGAACGAACGAGCGGGACTCGCCACTATTGATAAGGTACTTTGTTCCTTCTGGCATCCCATCATGGGTCTCGACGATGCTCTTCAAAAAATCCAGTCGCGACGATCCCATCTGGTGCTCACCACGTAGCGCAAACTCATTCGTCCGGAGCTCCTCGACTTCACGCTGGAGCTGCTGTTTCATGGTCTCGATCTCATAATACTTTATCTGAACTTCGGCAAAAGATCGACGAGCTTCCTTGTGCTCTCCACCCATCGCAGCGAGCGCCGTTGTCGCCTTCTCGACTTCTGTTTCATAAAGTGTGTTCTCTTCTCTCGCCCCATCGATCCGCCCCCGAGCATTCTCAATTCGTGCTCGGAGTTGCTCCGCCTCAGTTTTCTTTGAGCTTACCGCGTCTACGGTAACAACAAACAGATCGTTCAGACCCTTGAGGAAAGCCTTCTTCGTGCTCCACTCATTTTCGATTATGGAAAGTTGTGACTTGTTTTCGTTGTATTCGGCCTCGAGAATCTGGAGTTGGGGTTTTACCGCTTCGGCACGATGTCGGAGATCTTCGACCGTCGCCTCAAGTTTTGTCTTCCGTTCCTCGTGCGCCGATTTCTCACTCTCATATCGCCCAATATTCTTCTGGAGCGAATGGCGCCGTTCATTTGCCACGAGAATCTTCTGCTCAATTGCATGAATCCTCTCGTTCGATGAGGCCAGGGTTCGGCGCACCTCGACCATCTTGTCCTCAGTAGACTTAAGTTCAGCACGGAGTTCGTCAAGATGAGCCTCTTGCTTGGAGAGCAACTCATCGATCTGTTGCTTGGAGGTAACCGTTGTGTTCAGCTTCTCTTCGAGGGGACCGAGGCGTGAGACTGCAGTGGCGTATTCTCTTTCAAGAAGATCAATTTCGAGCGACCTGAGACGCTGTGAGAGTTCATTATACTGCTCGGCTTTCCTCGCTTGCCTCTCGAGTGTAGAGACGGTCTTCTGGACTTCCTTCACTATGTCATTGACTCGAACGAGATCTTGCTGAACGCTCTCCAGCTTTCGATATGCGGCTTTGCGACGGTATTTGTATTTTGTGACGCCTGCGGCTTCTTCAAAAAGTCTCCGGCGCTCATCAGCTTTATCACTGAGAATCGTTTCGACCATCTTCAACTCGATGACGGAGTAAGCATCGGCTCCCATTCCCGTATCCATGAAGAGGTCAACGATGTCCTTCAACCTGCACGGAGTTCCGTTGAAGAGGTATTCACTCTCCCCCGAACGATATACACGCCGCGTCACCGTTACTTCTGAAAACTCCGTGGGTAGAATGCCCTTCGTGTTCTCAATAGTGAGCGACACCTCAGCCATGCCCAGCGGCTTCCGGTTACGTGTCCCGTTAAAGATTACATCTTCCATCTTGTCGCTGCGCAGCGTACTCGATCGCTGCTCGCCCAGCACCCATCGAATGCCATCGACGATGTTTGTCTTGCCGCATCCAT
This sequence comes from Ignavibacteriota bacterium, assembly GCA_023251005.1. The sequence continues at coordinate 4,807 of JAHEZR010000086.1, forward strand.
TCGGGCCGACAATCCCCGTGATTCCGCTATCAAAAGTCAGATTGACTTTTTGGGCGAAAGATTTAAAACCAATCAACTCGAGCTTTGAAAGATACATGGTGCGGTCAGAGTTCTAAATTCAATGAATCAACTCGTTCCTTGGATAAAGTTGACGAAAAACTTGTAGTACGCCAAGGTTGACTGAGTATAGTTATAATACGCCAGCATAGCTCCGAAGAAGACTAGAAGAACTAGTGCTCCACCTGCGTATATGCGCATAGGTGCCA
>JAHEZR010000087.1 GCA_023251005.1 Ignavibacteriota bacterium
ACAAGCAATTTTCAGCTTCAACGGACTCTTTCCTCCTGAGCCATCTGCATGGGAGAAAGTTTTTCTTGGTTGGGTAACTCCCGTCGTGGTGCCTCCAGGCACAAGTGCGTTGACAGCGCGAGCGGTAGGATTCCATGACGGCTCACCAACTACGATCTATAAGGTTCCTATCGACGCAAAGGAATATTTTTTAGTTGAGAATAGAAATCGCGATCCGAAACGGGATGGACAGCGTGTGAAAGCCGTCATTGGCGGTCAGCTTGTTGAGAGATTCTTTAGCCGTGATACTGCGCGCTTCAACGCGACTGACACCAGAGCGATCCGTGGAGTAGTCGTTGACGTGGATGATTACGATTGGAGTTTGCCTGGAGGAGTCGATCAGCAAGGAAACTTTTTTGACGGTGGGATTCTCCTCTGGCATATCGACGAGAATGTCATCGATGCGAACTATTCAGCAAACACCGTGAATGCCAGGGAGAATTTACGCGGCGTTGATCTTGAGGAAGCAGATGGCTCTCAGGACATCGGTCAGATCTATGATATCACTCAGGCTGGACAAGGCAGCGAGAGTGGAACGGCGTTGGATTTCTGGTTTAAGGGGAATTCTTCTCCGGTCAACAAGAACGCATTTACTCCAGTCACAAACCCGAACAGCCTGAGCAATTCGTTCGCGAACAGCCACGTCTACGTTACAGACTTCAGCGAGCGTAGGCCAACGATGACTTTCAAAGTCCAGATTGGAGATGACTTTGTCGCTCCGCTCAATGGGTTTCCAAAATTTGTTGACGGTGCCGGTTCTGTCGGTGCCCCCGTTGCACAAAGAACAGGTTGTCCGGTTGTCTGCAATAGTTTTTTTATGTCCGCCAACGGCAAACTGTATGGATATCGACTAGATGGGACGTCTGTGACAGCTGATGCTTCCGGTCTTTTCGACACCAAAGCTGGGGTCTTCCAACCAGCACTCGTGTACATTTGTACGCCTGTTCAAGAACAACCAATCCTCAGTGTTGTAGGTGTGGTCGACAGTTCCGTAATCCTCTGGGATGCGGCCGATAACGACAAGAACGGGCGAGGTGACGTAGAATACACTCGATCTGTTAGTCACCGGATCACCACGTTTCCGGTGGCTATCGTCCAGGGAACCCGGTCTATAGCAATAGTAGGGGATGCAGATGGTGGTGTCTGGATAGTAAGCAGAGATTCACTCAGACGGGTCTCAGTGTCGTCCCAACGGCCTGTGAAGGCTGTGCTCAATGTCGCAGGTCGGTGGATTGCAGTTGCAGAAGACAGGGCTCTTTCACAGGACGGTGTCGGTTGGGACTTTGGCGGCAGAAAAGCGCTGTACGCAGCCAGTGGTGATCTCGATGATGATGGGGTGCCCGAAGTGGTCGTTGTTACGGAAGGCGGCGGGATCCTTGTTTTCAATCGGAGTTCAACACAGGTGCGCGTTCTCTCCGTTCCGGCTGCGAGCGGAAATTTTTCGGCGCCCGCGATCGGTGATCTTGATGGCGACGGAAAGAAAGAAATTGTTTTCGCGCGGGGAAATAAAATCTATGCACTGAATTACGCTGGAAATCCGATTGACCATTTTCCGATTGAGTTACCCGGATATGCAGGGACTTCTTCACCTTCCGTGCTTGCAAAGCTCGGGACAGGAAATACGCTTTCTCTATTCTTAGGAACATCCTCCGGGTTAATCTTTGGTTACGATGCACAGGGAAGAATTTTGCAGGGGTTTCCTCTCGCTGCCGGCGGAGCAGTCACATCTTCACTTGCGCTGTTTCAAGAACCCGACTACCTTGGCATTTTAGCGGCAACCGATAACGGCTACTTGACTGCGTGGACTCTGCCGCAAAGATCGAAGTCGATTGTCTGGGGGAACTCTTTCGGCGATCCACTGCATTCCGGTTTCGAAAGTTCAACTGCCGTTGCACCGACCATACCAAAGGAGTTCCTTCCATCTGATCGCTCCTATAATTGGCCGAACCCCGTCTACGGTGGCTCAACACGAATTCGTTACTTCTTGAATGCAAACGCTGAGGTCAGAGTAAAAATCTTTGATCTTGCTGGGGATAAGGTCGCGGAGTTCACCGGACCCGGTAATGGCGGAATTGATAATGAAGTGGAATGGGATGTTTCAAACGTCCAGAGTGGCGTCTACGTCGCCCGCATTGAAGCAACCGGTACCAGCGATCATGGAGCGGCACTGGTCAAGATTGCCGTTGTGAAATAGAACAAGTATCTCTGAATGAAATCTTTCGTCACCTATATCGCCTTGTCAGTTATTTTGCTCTTGTTGCCCGCAAGGGTTCACGGTCAGGAGGATAATTTTCCTCACCCGGAACTCGAGTGGCACACGATCGAGACGGAGCATTTCTTCGTTCACTATCACCAAGGTGTGGATTGGACCGCCCGAGTCGTCGCAAAAATTGCAGAGGAGATTTACGAGCCGGTTACGTCTCTTTACAACCATCGGCCTGACCAGAAGGTGAGTCTCATCCTGAAGGATTATGATGACTACTCGAACGGTGCCGCTTATTTCTATGATAATAAGATCGAGATCTGGGTTCCATCGCTTGATTTCGAGCTTCGAGGCACAACGAACTGGCTGCGAAATGTGGTGACGCACGAGTTCACACATATCGTGCAGATTCAGACGGCGATGAAGTTTGGTAGACGTGTGCCGGGTTTCTATCTTCAGTGGTTAGGTTACGAGGCAGAGCGGAGACCGGACATCCTCTATGGTTTCCCAAACGTGATTGTCTCCTATCCGCTTTCGGGGTTTGTTGTCCCCGTTTGGTTCGCGGAGGGCGTTGCGCAATTCAACAGGCCGGAACTCGAGTACGACGCATGGGATAGTCATCGTGACATGATCCTCCGGATGTACGCGCTCGACGGGAACGTGCTCTCGTGGAATCAGATGGGCGTCTTCGGGAAGACCAGCCTCGGGAATGAGTCATCCTATAATGCCGGATTCTCGTTCGTCCACTACATTGCGGCACGATACGGTGACGAGAAGCTTCGTGAGATCTCCCAAAACCTCAGTCGGTTCTCGGCATTGACGATTGATGATGCAATTGAACGAGCGGTAGCGAGGAATGGACGCGATGTCTATGAAGATTGGAAGGCTTGGTTGACTCAAGTTTACGAGCAGGGGGTAGCACCGATTCGCCCGAACCTCGTTGAAGGAGAAATCATCGGGAGCGTTGGATTCGGCAATCTCTATCCATCTTTCTCTCCGGATGGGAAGAAGATCGGCTATGTGTCTACGAAGGAAGGAGACTACTTTAGCCTCTCCTCTCTGTATGTTTATGATATTGAGACGAAGAAAGAGGAAGAGATAGTCTCAGGTACTCGATCCTCGATCAGTTGGTCTCCCGATGGAAACAGAATTTACTACTCGAAGGCGAGTCGTGATAACAAACACTGGTCGAGCTACAATGACGTCTATGTCTATGATCTCCAGTCTAAAAAGGAATCTCGATTGACTTATGCTCGACGAGCGAACTATCCTGCCGTCTCGCCGGCAGGGGATCGGATTGCATACGTCACGGGGAGCGACGGTACAACGAATCTCGCCCTCATGAGAATAGACGGAAGTGATGCACATCTTCTAACGAATTTCAGATCGGGAGAGCAAGTCTACACGCCCACATGGTCGCCCGACGCTACTGGGCTCGTTTTTGGCTGTTCAGAGCGTAAGGGCCAGCGGATTGCTATGGTGAAAACCGATGGGAGTGGATTCGAATTCCTGACGGAGGGTCACGAAGACTCCCGGAATCCCACTTATTCGAGCGATGGAAAAAAGATCGTCTTTGCATCTGACCGAACCGGCATCTTCAATATCTATTCCTATGACCTCGCGACGAAGTCACTGGAACAACTGACAAATGTCCTCGGCGGGGCTTTCATGCCTTCTGTCAACAGCCAAGGAGACCTGACGTTCGCAACCTACACCTCGACCGGCTACAAAATCTCTTTCCTGAAAAAAAATCAGCCATTGCAACTGAATAAGAACCAGTACGCAGTACACTGGCCGACCGCGTGGAATTCTCTAGGAATAGCAACCGTCGCGTCATCGAATCAAAGTGCAGGTCCAAAGAACATCGACTGGAGTTCACTTCGCAACTATAATGACTCTGGGTCCAGCGAGCCACCTTCGGCATCGTCTCAAACAGGAAAAACATCATTGGGCCGACCGTACAAGAATATTTTCACGAGCTTGTCGTTCATCCCATTTCTGCGGGTGGATAATTACAACAGTCGGAACCGCGGCATCGATGTCGTAAAGCCAGGTCTTTTCTTCCTCTCAAATGATGTATTGGGAAAATATGGAATTTTCGGTGGCGGTGCGATCAACAAGCGAGGCGAGCGGGATTTGTTTTTCAACTTCGAATTTCGCGATCGTGTTCCCTTGCTCTACGATCTCGGTTTGGAGCCGACACTCGAGCTCGCCGTTTACAGCATCAGTCGAAAAACGAGCGCGAAAATTGAACTGCCGCTGAATACCATTGGTGTCGACGTTACTTATAGTCTCCTGGAGTTCGATGTCAACCTTCAGCAGAAGATTTTTTCTCCAAGACTTAACCTCCGAATCGGGTACACGCACAGCCGCTACAACGCAAGCCTGGAAAGTTTTGTCCTACCGGGGCCTCCACCAGCGCTCATTCCGGCTTCGAGCGATCTCTATTTCATCGGAAACAATCTTTCCGTGACGTGGACTTTCGACGGAATTATGCCTTCTCGTGATCGGGAGATCAATCCGGTCGGGCGGAAGCTCGAAATGAAGTATGGCTACGAGTTCAGCAAGTTCAACTCGACGGGAGACTACGTACTCACGAATACAGGTCTCCAGCCTCGATACACACAGTTCCGGTTTCACAGGCTGGAGGGAAACTGGAGAGAGCATCTCCCCGTGCCGGATCGGAAGCATACGCTCACGGCAAATTTGCGCGGAGGGAATATCTTTGGCCCAACCATCGATGACTTCTTCGACTTCTATGTTGGCGGACTCATTGGCATGAA
>JAHEZR010000088.1 GCA_023251005.1 Ignavibacteriota bacterium
CCGACGGCATCTCCGAAAGCGTGAAAATTTACCGCGATGAACTTGGAGTTCCACACATCTACGGAGAAAACGACGAAGATCTAATGTTTGCTGTAGGGTACGTCCATTCTCAGGACAGGCTGTGGCAGATGGAACTCTCTCGTCGGGCCGGTGAAGGAAGACTTTCCGAAGCGTTCGGGACATTCACGCTGAATTTCGACAGGATGCTCAGGACGCTTGGCTTCACGCGACTGGCCGAACGGCTCGAGAAGAATCTTCACCCTGACTCCCGACGTCTCCTCACTGCTTATGCGAGAGGGGTGAACTTCTTCCTCTCTTCCCATAAGGGCAAACTCCCCATTGAATTTGATGCCCTCGGAATCACTCCGGAGCCTTGGAATATCCGACAGAGTCTCATAATTGCTCGTCTCGAAGGCTGGGAACTCAATATGTCGTGGTGGTTTGACCTCACCATGGGGGATCTTGTTGCTAAACTTGGAGAAAAGAAGGCAAAAGAAATTTTTCCGGGCTATCCGAATGACGCGCCGATCATCCTTCCTCCATCCACCGGGAAGAGGTACACCTATGCACCGACGGCTCTAAGAGAAGTTGATAACGCTTTCAGAAAGTTTTGTGGCATAGAAGGAACTGGGGTAGGTAGCAACAGCTGGACCGTGAGCAGCGAGAAGTCGTTGACCGGTAAACCTTTGCTCGCGAACGATCCACACCTCACCATGCCTGCGCCCTCACGATGGTACGAGATTCATGTCTCTGGGGCGGGGATCGACGTGGCGGGCGTTTCTATCCCAGGAGTCCCTGGCGTTGTGATTGGGCGAAACCGACACGTCGCATGGGGCTTGACGAATGGAATGATTGATGATGCGGATTTTTATGTTGAACAAATGGATACTCTCCAACCGGGCAAGTATTTATACGATGGTCAATGGCGCGAACTGAAAACTTGGGAAGAAGAGATCCCTGTCCGAGGGACCCATCCGGACACTTTAAAAATTCGTGAGACACATCGTGGGCCCATTGTCAGCGATGTTCACTCATTTCCACTTTTTGAATATGAGATTTACAAGACTGATTATGAGAAAATTTTTCCTCTGAGTCTGCGCTGGACAGGATATGAGAACAGTGACGAAATCCGAGCGGTGCTGCTCGTCAATAAAGCGACTAACTGGAGGGAGTTTGCAGAGGGTATCCGAGAGTTTACCGTCCCCGGTCAAAATTTTGTTTACGCAGACGATCAGGGAAACATTGGATACTCGCTAGCCGCCCGCATTCCAATTCGAAAGCGACAGAAACCGATGGTTCCGAGTCCGGGGTGGACAAGTGACTACGATTGGGCTGGCTTCATCCCCTTCGAAAAATTGCCCCACGTCCTCAATCCCCCCACCAAGTATGTGGCCACTGCGAACAATAAGATCGTCGATGACGCCTATCCATACTACCTGACCAATCTCTGGGAGCCTCCTTCACGAATTCTCAGGATTGAGGAACTCTTAAATCACAACAAGAAATTCTCGCTCGAAGACTTTCAGTCGATGCAGAATGATGTAATCTCACCACACGCACGCGAGATTGTCCCGTTTATCCTCCGAGCGTTTGACGAAGTAACGCCCGCAGACGACCAGGTCAAGACGGCAATCACCTATCTACGAAATTGGGATTATGCATTTAGGAAAGAAGATGTCGCGTCCTCGATCTTCAATGCCTTCTTTGTAAAACTTCTCTACAACACCTATCATGATGAGATGGGGGACGAACTTTTCAACAACTATCTCCTTCTTGCAAACGTTCCCTATCGAGTCACGAGCAAGCTTCTCCGCGATAGCGCTTCCATCTGGTTTGATGATGTTCACACGCCTGAAGTTGAAACGCGCGACGTTATCATTCGGAAGAGTCTCCTCGATGCGATCACTGAATTGAAGAGTCGACTTGGCGGCGAGTTGAAAACATGGCAATGGGGGAAACTCCATCAGGTAACGTTTGAGCATCTCTTCGGTCGAGTTCCGGGGATGAGCAGAATTTTTAATATCGGCCCGTTCCAAACTGGAGGAGCGAGTACAACAATTAACAGTGGTGAATACAACTTTACGAGACCCTACAAGCAACTCGTGGGATCATCGATGCGGCAGATCGTCGACCTCGCCGACTCCACCTCCTTCCTCATCGTCATAACTTCGGGACAATCCGGGCAGCCACTCCACAAGCATTACAATGACCAAGCGCCGTTATGGCTCAATGGAGCGTACCATCGTTTGATCATCGATCGACAAATAATTGAAAAGTCTGGGTGGGATCTTTTGACTCTCCAGCCACCGAGAAAAGATTGACCTGATCGTGTTTTCGAACAAACTCCTCGAAAAGTTAGACTCCGCGACCTCGGTGGCGGTCCTGACGGGTGCAGGCATCTCAGCAGAAAGCGGAGTCCCAACGTTCCGTGGAAACGAGGGACTGTGGAAGAAATTCAAGCCGGAAGAACTCGCGAACTTTGACGCCTTCATCAGAAACCCAGACCTCGTGTGGGAGTGGTATGCATACCGCAAGAAGCTTATCGCCGAAGTGAAACCAAATCCCGGTCACTACGCCCTTGCCGAGATGGAGAAACTCTTTCAGGATTTTGCTGTGATCACACAGAATATCGACAATCTACACCGGCGAGCTGGAAGTACAAAAGTCTACGAGCTTCACGGGAACATTGAACGAAACTATTGCATCGGATGCAGCAGACGCTATCGCAACGAGGAACTCCCTCCTGGCGCGACCGCGCCTCACTGTACTGAGTGCAATGGGCTAATCCGTCCGGATGTCGTGTGGTTTGGGGAACTTCTTCCCTCGGAACAGTGGGCACTTGCAGAGCGTGCGGCTCGAAGAGCCGACGTGTTCTTCTCCATCGGTACGTCGGCGATTGTCTACCCGGCAGCCTCGCTGCCGATGTGGGCGAAGGAAGCGGGTGCTTACTTAGTTGAGATCAATTCCGAGATCACGCCGCTCTCGGAGTTTGCCAATGAGACGATTATTGGAAAGTCAGGGGAGATACTCCCCAAATTGGTAGGAGCACTTCAAAGTAAGAGGTTGGAGAATAGCCAAGCTTCAAAAAAGGAATGAGGATAGATCCTCTGGCAGCCTGATGTAGCTTTCCTTCTGAAAGCGGTTACGGGAAGACGCCAAGTTCACTGTAAGATCGGGCAATCTTCTCGATCGCCAGAACGTATGCAGCAGTCCGTAAGTCCTTCACTTTTTTTCTTTTCTTGTAAATATCCCGGATTTGTCTGTAGGCATCGATCATCGTCTCGTCCAAGCCAGAATTCACGAGATCGACCTCGTCGGGCCCGTGAATAAGTTGTCGTCGTGCATCCTCTGGGAATTTTTGTTGCGTGATCCTTTCGGTCGCAGAGATGAAAGTTTGTTCTCGCAGTTCCTCCCTTCTCTTCTCAAGTCGTCCGAACCGCATGTGTGCAAGATTCTTGCTCCACTCGAAATAGGAAACGGTCACCCCTCCAGCATTGAGATAGATATCGGGAATGATGAAAATTCCTCGTCTCAGGAGAATTTCCTCTGCTTTCACGGTTGTAGGACCATTGGCAGCCTCGGCAACGATCTTCGCCTTGATTTTCTTCGCGTTATCGAGTGTGATCTGGTTCTCCAGCGCAGCAGGGACGAGAAGGTCGCACTCAAGTTCGAGGACCGCTTGCGGATCGTTCGAGGTCTGTGCTCCCCGGAAATGAAGGATTGAACCTGTCCGGGCTCGGTGCTTTGACAGCTTTTTAATGTTGAGACCCTTCGGATCATGAATACTGCCATTCACTTCACTGAGTCCGATAATCCTCGCGCCGTCTTCTTCGAGAAACTTTGCAACATAATATCCAACATTTCCAAATCCCTGGATCGCGACACGTTTTCCCTCAAGTCCTCCTTCCATTCCAAGTTCCGTGATGTCTTCTTTGTGCCGGAAGACTTCACGCAATGCAAAATGGACTCCTCGGCCCGTTGCTTCTTTCCTGCCCCGGATGCCTCCTTGACTGACGGGCTTCCCTGTGACACAAGCGAGATTATCGATGCCGCCAGGATTAAACGCATCGTAAGTGTCTGCAATCCACGCCATCTCCCGTTCACCCGTCCCCATGTCTGGTGCAGGCACATTGACACCGGGTCCGATGAATCCTTTTCGGATCAACTCTGCAGTGTAACGGCGTGTGATCTTCTCTAACTGTTCCTCGGTATACTTCTTTGGGTTAAGACGGACACCACCCTTCGAGCCGCCAAAAGGAACGTCAACAATCGCACACTTGTACGTCATGAGCGCCGCTAGTGCCATAATCTCGTCCTGGGTGACGAGCTCACTGTATCGGATGCCGCCCTTCGTCGGCTTCTTGTGTTGACTGTGTTCCGCACGCCAGCCGTGAAAGATCTGGTACTGCTTCCCCAATCTCACAGGGAATTGAATGAAATAAACGCAGTTGCACGCTTTGATCTGCTGCAGCAAACCTTCGTGGATGTTCACCAAGGCGGCAGCCTTGTCAAAGTAATGGGAAACGATGTTGTTGAGGTTGAGGTCCTCTTTGAAAAGGCGAGCTTTCGGTCTCATAATTAAGATTCTCCTTGTGAAAGACAGAACAGCCCCGCGAGGCAGGGCTGTTAACAAAGAGAGAAATATCCGTTAGTTATTGTTTGCACCCTGGTCGATCCACCTGGTGATGAGCGCAATCTCTTCTTCGGTGAGTTTTTGCTTACTCATTAGCGGCATCTGATCGCCAAACGGCGGCTTCGGCCCGAGCTTCTTGACGATGAGACTACTGTCCGAGTGTCCGGCGACAACTGGGGAGCCATGAACCCCGCCCTTCATGAGTGATTCATAGTTCTCCATTGCGAGCTGACTCTGGTTGAACTCATTGCCGGGATAGTGGCAACCGACACAGCGCTTTTTTAACAGCGGAAAAACCTCCTGAGAAAACATCACCTTTTTTTCTTCACCACATGAACTTAACCCGAGTATGATGAATGCAAGGATCACGGCAAAGGCTGAGCGGGTA
>JAHEZR010000089.1 GCA_023251005.1 Ignavibacteriota bacterium
AAAGAGGAAGAGTGATCAAGACGCCGATCGTGGTCCACTGAGTCGGCGGTGGACTCAGCGGAATTGAACTAGCCGTCGTCGCAAGAGAATACTGTAGGGGGATCGCCACTATTTCGGTGGGACGGAACCGTGGAGGGGAAGGGCGATCCTCCTATGGTTGTTTCTTTAAGGTAGATTGACTTTCTGGCCTAATTAGCATAACATTAAGAAAAGTTGAGATGAAGAGCCTCATTATACGTTTTCTCGTTGTGCTGATTGCAGCAGCTTCTTCACTCAAGCTGTTGCTAGGCCAGCAAAGGCCTCTGCCGAAGGAAAGGAAGAAGGAATTTGTTTCTCCACCAACCTCTCGAGATAAGCCTGTTAGATCCGACTCTGTCTTCCAGGATGCTGTTCACACGCGGATTCTCAAAGAGATTCAGGCGGGAATATCTGAAGGGGATGGAGAATTACTCGCACGTCATCTGGGTGCACAAGTCTATCTAAGCCTGAAGAGCTCTGAAGGGGGATACTACAGTGCAAATCAGGCGCTCTACATCCTCCAGAACTTCTTCTTGTTGCACAAGCCAATCTCATTTACCTTCAGCACGTACGGCGATATTGAGGCGAACCCGTTCGCTACGGGACGAGGAACATTCAACGCACAAGGCATGCGTGAGTCGCTCCAACTTTATGTTTCTCTCTCTCGCCAGAACGGTCGTTGGGTCATCTCTGAATTCAACGCCTACTAGCTTCGCTCGATGTCCTCAATCCTGAAGAACCTTTTGGGCGGCTTCAATCCAAAGGAAAGGCGATATATCCTTATCGTCTTTTTTGTTTTTCTGGCGATGGGGATTGTTAGACTTGTCTCCCATGTAGCTCTTCTGAATTTGAATAATCGATGGGAAGAATTTTCGGAGAAGAAAACGATGGAGATCGTCGACGGAATTCACTCCGCGTTTTCCGACATCCAGGAGGAGACGGCAGTCTTTGCTCGTAAGGTTGTTGATGCGCCTTCGTTACGAGACTTAATTGGTCAAGCCGATCCTCCTCGTGAAAGAATCTTCCAGCTCCTGGGACAGCTGGATCACGCGGGTGAATTCAGCCTCGAGTTGTATAACAGGGATCTCTCGCTCCTTGCCTGGTCAGGCAAGCAGTCGGGAGTCGATTCTTCAGACATCCGCAAAGCGAGCGGCGAAGGCCCCGTCTCCATCGTCTCTCAGAGTGCACTCTACACTTTCCTCACCGTGATAAATCCGATAAAGGGTGCAGATTGTAAGTCAACAGGAGTCGTCGTCGCTAGCCGATTGGTCGAAGTGAATTACCCGCTGAACAATCGCTTCCTCACAAGTAGCGGGATTCAATCTGAATTAACCAAGAATTTTGGAACAAATGTCCAGTTCGAATTTGGCGAAGGAGCCCAGCCAAGTAACGACGGAAGAATCGTCTCAGCGGATCTTTTTGGTCTGAATGGAAGAAAGATCGGAATGGTTCATGTTGAACGTCCTGCCCGAGCTTCTTACCTCCAGAATCTTCGGCAGTTGCCAGAAAGTATTAACAGCGCCCTCGCGGCAATTCTACCTCTTATTATTGTCATCGGGTTTTGGGAGAGGCTCAAGCGGCAATCGGTGATTGCTCAGGTTTCAGTCTTCCTGATCTTCGTCTGGGCAACTCGCTACATTTGGTTAGGAGTAAATTTTCCTTCCATTTTCCTGCACGGGAAAATGTTCGATCCAGCACAATTCGCGTCGCCGTTTGGCTTCGGCCTGACCAGATCGATCGGTGAGTTGGTAATATCTAGCGGCTTCCTCTTTGTGAGTGGGCTCTTTCTTCTTGACTTATCTGTCCGTGGTGGAGTTGTTCGTCAGGTTAGCAGTTCAAAGCGGTGGCCCGTGCTCGGTCTGTTAACGCCACTCATTGCAGGGACGTTACTAATGTTTCTCACACGAGGATTTGCGGAGGTCATCCGAAGCACGGTGTTTGATTCAAAACTGAACTTTACTGATCCGACGACGATTTTCCCTCATCCGCTCGTCGGAACAATGCTCTTTGCCATCCTCCTCTTGACGTTATCCCTCCTATTCATGGGCGTGATACTTTTCCTGCTGTCGAAGCGTTTCTCAGATCATCTTTCAAAGCCCTTAACTCCTCAGGGATCTCGGGGGTGGGTGTTTGTGATTCTTCTCTTTGTTTTGGTGAGTTTTCTTTTCGGGCAAGTTCATCCGAATCCTCAAACGTCTGATGTTTATCGTGCGGTCTTTGTACTGGTGATTTCTTTCTTCGCAATCGTCCTTCATCACGAGGTGGAAACACGCTCACAGCTCTACTCCGGACAAACTCTTTCCCTCGCAATAATATTCAGCATTGTTATCGCTACGCCCATCCTCGACAGGAAGATCCATGAACATGACAGAGAGGCACTGCGCCTTTATGCAGCTGAGTTGACTCGTCCCGCCGACACGTGGGTCAAGGTCGTGCTCGAAGAGTCGTTGAACCAGATGGAGGCCGATCCCGAGACTGTGGAATACCTCAACAGTGAGGACCGAGACGTCATAAGCGGTCTCGCTTTCAGACTATGGGCTAAAAGTGGATTGAGCAGAGAGGGATTTAATTGCGCTGTGGGCGTCGTCCGTGAGGGGAGGCTCGAGAGCCTCTTCAACCTCGGTCTTCAGCGATCCGGAGTCGCAGCGTTGATTAGCAATCTCGGTGGGTTTACTGAGAAGAGAAGCCTTCAGATCCAATCTGGTGGGAAAGTCAGAGGACTAGATCGTTACGTCGGAACTGTTCCGATCTTTTCAACGAACGGAAGTGTTGCGGCGAACCTTGTGGTAATCGTCGTTTCAGGCCAAGGAGGACTGCTGAGAACAGAAACTCCCGAAATCTTGCAGACACCTTCGGCGCTGACACTCGAAACACAGTTCCGAAACTTGGTCGTCTCGGAATATGTTGGCGGTTCTCTTGTTCAATCGACGGGCGAAGATTTTGTCAGAGGTCATCCTTTACCGGAATTTGTTCAGCCCCTTTTGAGCTCCGAAAAATCTCCCTCTGTTTGGTCGGAGGAAAGGGTGGGCGCACGGAATTATGAGTCGGTCTACACACCCGTCGGGAGCCCCGGGGGTGTGCAAAAAGTCCTCGCCCTGAGCATGGAGAGTCTGGACATACGCTGGCACATCTTTAATCTCCTGAAAGTCGTCTTTTTCTACTTGATAGTCGGCGTTTTCGCCGCGACTGTCTTCATAATCTATGCAGCCTACAGACAGAAGAGATTCCGACTTTCTTTTCGAGGGAGGCTCCTTGTTGCACTTCTCTCCCTTGCTACTATGCCTCTCCTCGTGCTGTCATATTATGATCGGGAGTTCACAAATGAAAGTCGGCTCGAGATTCTCCGACATCAGGTCGAAGATGAATTGAAGGTTGTCGGGTCAGACCTTCTTAACCATCTCGGGAATAACCTCCAGCTTACTCTGACAACTGTTCTCACCGATAGTTTGTGCGAGAAACTGGCACAAGAGACGGGATCGGATTTCAATGTGTACGTCGATAACACCGTCTTCGCGAGCAGCAGACCAGAGTTGTACGATGCTGAGCTTATCGATACTCGTCTCGGTAGTTCGGCGTATCGGAATATTATCCTCGAGGGAAAGAATTTCTTTCTCCAGAACGATTCCATCGGACGATACCCATTCCTCGTGGGCTATCAGCGGCTCGATGACGGTTCGGGACATCCGATCGGCGCAATCTCGGTCTTCACTGCGTTTAAACATCAGGCCGTCGATGAAGAATTATTTAAGCGCAGCGCTTTTATCTTTTCTGCTTACGCCGTCATCATGATCCTTGTTGTTTCTACCGGAGTGTTCTTCGCTTATCGAATTGGATCCCCTATCAAGAAGTTGACCGGGGCAATGCGGCGTGTGTCGCGTGGTGACCTCGATCTCTCGCTCGAGGTCCGAACGAAGGACGAGCTCGGCGAACTCGTGGCTGCCTTTAACAAGATGACGCAGGATTTGAAGCGGATCCAGAAGGAACTCGCCGCTGCCGAGCGTGAGCTTGCCTGGCGTGAGATGGCCAAACAGGTTGCACACGAAATCAAGAACCCGCTTACGCCGATGAAGCTCTCGATACAACATCTTCAGCAAGCATACAAAGATCGGGCAAAGGACTTCCAAGTACTCTTGGAAGAAGTTTCTAAGACAATCATAAATCAAGTGGATGCGTTGAGTCGGATTGCGACAGAGTTTTCGCGCTACGCACGAATGCCGGAACGGAAATATGAAACCTGTGATATCCACGAGCTCCTGAGAGATGCGGTACGGCTATTTGGCCGGGAGAAGAACATTTCCTTCGGGTTATCTCTTGGGAAGCGGAACCCTTCGGTCATAGCGGACCAAGAGGAGCTTAGCAGAGTCTTTATCAACGTCATTCGAAATGCGGTTCAAGCGATCGCCGGAAAGGGGGAGATTCAGGTGTCAACTCACCTGGCTGGCGGCGAAATTCAAATTGAGATTGCAGACACGGGACGAGGCATCCCTGCGGAGATCAAAGGGAGATTGTTTGAGCCGAACTTCTCTACAAAGAGTGAAGGCATGGGCCTCGGCCTAGCGATCTCGAAACAGACAATCGCGGACCTCAACGGACGTATCGAAATCGAAAGCGAAGTTGGAAAGGGGACGCGAGTTATCATCACACTTCCCGTCTCGCTTGCCTAATTGAATATCCATGTTTGAAGTTCCTGTCATCCGATCCTCTAAGCTTTTGGAATTCCCTGCGGTCGTCTTTGGGATGAGCACACGACAAGGCGGCATTAGTCCAGAACCATACGGACTTAACCTGAGTTTTAATGTAGGGGACGAACGTGACAGAGTAATCGAGAACAGACGGCGATTCTTTCATACACTTCGAATCGGATTGGAAGAACTTGCGATGCCGCTGCAGTGCCATGGGAACACGGTTCGTAGAGTTCACTTACCCGGCGGTTACGAGAATTGTGATGCCCTGGTCACAAGCGAGAGAGGAGTCTACCTCGTTGTGACTGTGGCTGATTGC
>JAHEZR010000090.1 GCA_023251005.1 Ignavibacteriota bacterium
ATCCGAAAACCCAGATGCCGAGCGATTTTGACTCCATCGAAATCGTTCTCGATACACGCATCAACAGTGAGCAAGGGCAAGACCCGCCTACTCCAGGAGTTTTCCGTCATGTCGCAATGACAGGCAGTCGAGCGATTCACTTCGATGAAAAAACAAAACAGGATATTCCTCTGCGGTTCCGACAGATCAGGGATACTGAGACATCCTGGAAGATCACAGAGAAGGGCTATAACATAATCGTTTGTGCTCCGTGGAAATCGCTGCCCCTCGTTAGACCGGAGCCGGGAATGAAGGTCGGATTTGACATCGCTTTGAACGACAACGACGGCACTCACTATAGAACGAACCAGATGCTCTGGGCTGGATTTGATCAAAATCAAACCTGGCTAGATCTCAGTTTGATGGGAGCTCTAATCTTCAGATAATTCTCCATTCCTTTTTTGAGAATGCTAAAGGCCGGCTTCGGAAAATCAATCATCACTCCTAGAGTTGGTGCACGACTGATGGGCTATGCAAACCGAACCAGTCCATCGATCGGAGTACACGATGACTTATGCGCACGCGCGTTAGCTCTTGAGTCGAATGGAGACGCCTGGGTTCTCTGTGCTGTTGACCTCTGCTACCTCCGCGAGCCTCAAGTAAAGGCCGTGCGAGAAATTGTCGAGCAGAAAACTGGATTCCCTGCAGATCGGATCTTTCTATGTGCTGTCCATACCCATTCGGGGCCAGATGATCAAGACGGGTCAGTCTGGAACACTCCACTCACGGAACTCATTGCCAATTCAGTCATCGAAGCAACCGAGCGGATGCGGCCAGCACAGTTCGGCGTTGGCTCCGGTTTCCTCGATGGCTGGTCAATCAACCGCCGATGGCTCGATCGTCCTGTGGATCCATTCATTGGAGCCGTCCGTATCGATGATAAAAATGGACGGCCGATGGGCGCCGTGAGTAATTTTGGATGCCATGCCGTGGTACTCGGTTACGACAATCTCCTCATATCTGCAGATTGGCCTGGGGTAACGTGCGAGGTCGTTGAGAAAGCACTTGGTCCTGAAGCCGTCTGCATCGTCACTCAGGGTGGAAGCGGCGATGTGAATCCACTCACGAACCAAGTTCGTGCGCGCTTGCAGTCCGGCATCTCGATTGGGACGATGAAAGGAAGAGTGTACTACGGTAACCCAAAAGAGAATTTCGCGTGGCACATCGGTGATCGTGGCGGTGGGACATTTGAAGAAGCCAGAGAACTCGGAACCGCAGTCGCTGACGAAGTTCTTCACATCATGAGCTCTGTCAAAACACACACTGACGTCCACGAACTGTGGACCCACAAAATCACTCTTGATGGCTCTCGACAGCCGTCCGAACCGACCTATTCAAGTACCGGAGAAATTCCCGGGCACATTACGGAACGTCCGAATCCACCGGGTCCCGACGGTAAGCGGAGGATGGAGTTTATGATGATGGGCGCTGAAGAACTGGGCTTTATCGTGATCGGACAACCGGGAGATGTTTTTGCGGAGACAGTCGTTGCCACGCGCCGACAGTTGCAAACAATGGGATATGTGCAGCCGTGGACCGTGGGCTATGCCAATGGATGGCATCTCTACCTCCCGCCTGAGTTTGCCTACCCCGAAGGCGGATACGAGGTTGATTGGGCAGTGCATCTCGGTATAAGTTCTAAACTACAGAGTCGCGTCTGGGAGGCAATGCATCCAATTCTAAGCCAACACGTCCACACCTAATCTCTAGATCTCATGCCCACTCTTGCAATCAATGGGGGTCAAAAAGCTGCTGCGGATATCCTCCTGCCTCAATGGCCAGAGGTTGATTCAACAGAAGAGAATGCGGTTCTTCGTGCTCTCCGAAGCCATCGATGGTGCCGCTTATCTGGTTCTGAAGTGGAAGGATTTGAGCAAGCATTTGCGGAGTATCACGAAGCTAAACACGCCATCGCTGTGAGTAACGGAACCGTTGCGCTTGAGCTGGCATTGCTCGCGTGTGACATCAAGCCAGGCGATGAAGTTCTTGTTCCGGCGGTGACGTTCATCGCATCAGCCAGTGCGATCGTCACTTCGGTCGGAGCCGTTCCTATTTTCGTGGACATTGATCCAGGAACGGTGGGTATAGATCCGTCGTCAATCGAAGCGGCGATCACTCTGAGAACGAAAGCTATCATCGCTGTTCACTACGGTGGTTACCCAATTGATTTTGATCGCATCCTACCGATTGCGAGAAAACACGGACTCCGCCTGATCGAGGACTGTGCACACGCCCAGGGAACAGAATGGCATGGGCGAAAAGTAGGGGCAATCGGGGATGTCGGAGCTTTCTCCTTCCAGGAATCAAAATCCTTCACTGCTGGCGAAGGCGGGCTCGTTCTGACAAACGACAGCAACCTCGCTGAAAAGGTTCGCCTTTATCATAATATCGGGCGAGTGATGGGTCAGCCTGGATATATCCATTTTGCACTCGCCTCGAATTATCGATTGAGTGAACTGCAAGGTGCGCTCCTCCGGGTTCAGCTGGAGCGGTTCAAGGGAAGGCACTGCCATCTTAAACACTAGCGTGGAATATTCCTCGCACAGAAACTCCGCGAGATTGGCGGAGTTGAGCCCCTGAAAAAAGATGAGCGGATTACCGGGCGTGGATATTATTTCTTTGTGATTCGCTATGATCGTGATGCATTTGGGGGTGTTCCGAGAGATCGATTCGTCGAGGCGTTGAGAGCGGAAGGAGTCCCGTGCGACGTGGGGTACGGCGTGCCCCTGTACAAGCAACCTGCATTCAAAGAGGAGGAAATCGCTCGATGGTTTCCTGAGTCAGCAAAGCCATGGCCAAACTATGAGCATCTTTTCTTACCGGCATCGGAGCGTTTCTGTGCAGACGTGCAGGTTACTTTCCCTCACCAGCTCCTCCTGTTAGAGGAGATAAGACTTCAAAGCGTCGTTGACGCCATCTCTAAAATCAAGACCCATTGCGATGAACTTCTGTGATCACCCTGCTTTTGTGAGATAAAGCTCAGATGAAAACCCTCAACGCCATCGATTACTCTCTTGTTGCTCTTTACATGGTCATCGTTGTCGCAACAGGCATCTATCTTTCACGGTATGTGAAGAAGACAGAGGACTACTTCAAGGCGGGCGGAAAAGTACCGTGGCTCATGGCTGGGCTTTCGAACTTCGTCTCCGGCTATTCCGCCTACATGTTTGTCGCTGCAGCGGGCTTCACGTACAAGAATGGACTTGCCGCAGTTCTCATCTTCACCTCCGCGTTCTGGGCCTACTGGCTCGGGTTCTTTGTCTATGCGGTGCGATGGCGCAGAACACGCATCACATCTCCAATGGAAATCCTGACACGCCGGTACTCAACTAGTACCACGTATTATTACACTCTCGTCTCTATCTTCCCAGGAATTATTGGGCTTGGTATGGGAACGTATACGCTTTGCATTTTTATTTCGACCGCCCTCGGATTTAACTCTCTCACTATTTCTCTTCTCGGTCTCCAGCTTACCGGCTTTCAACTTACCATGGTCATCGTCGGCGCTGTGATGATCGTCTACACAGTGTTCGGGGGGTTCTGGGCGGCAATCATCTCGGATGTGATCCAATTCCTCATCACACTTATTATGACTCTCGCAGTGTTTCCCCTTGCGCTATTTTTTCTTGGTGAAGGAAATCTTGTTGTTGGCGTACAGAAGCTCGTGAGCGGTTCACCCGAGGGCTATTTCTCTCTCACAAAATCAGATCACAGCTGGATGTTTTTCGCTGCGTATTTCCTTAACGTCTTTCTGGGCTACAACGTCGGCTGGCAAATCGCACAGCGTTACTACAGTGTCCCCGATGAGAGGGACACAAAAAAAATGGCGGTTCTCTGCAGCCTACTGAGTCTCGTTGCTCCACTCCTCTGGATTTTTCCCGTGATGGTCTCACGGCAAGTCTTGCCGAATAT
Source organism: Ignavibacteriota bacterium (assembly GCA_023251005.1). The sequence goes on from JAHEZR010000090.1 coordinate 3,952, forward strand.
CGCTGAGCTCTGGCCCCAGCTCGCCGACCCGACAGAAGCATCGTTTGTCAGTCTTGCACTTCTTATTTTACCCCACGGACTCATTGGGATCGTTGTTTCTGCAATTTTTGCCGCAACAATGGGACAGGCGAACGACACCTTCAACTGGCTTGCCGCCGTCCTGACAAAGGAAATTTATGTCAGATTGAAGAAGCGAATCTCCTCTCAGGAGCCAACAGATAAAGCTCAAGTAATTGTCGCGAAGCTCATCATCGTCGTTGTCGGATTGCTGGGGACTGGTGTAGCTCTCTACATCCCGCGCTTTGGTGGAGCGTTTGAATTCGCGCTCTACTTTTATGGAATATCCGGTCCGCCACTCATGCTTCCGGTTATGCTCGGACTTGTTTATACGCGCACGCCATGGTGGTCCGCCATCGTCTCTTCTGCATCGGGGCTCGTGGCTGATCTCATTGTGTTAGCGATCATCGGCGGCAGCCATCCGAACCGATATGAACTCCTCGTTTTCACCGGCTTGATCGTCAGTGGAGCAACATTTCTCGTCTCCCGTCGATTCCAGAATCGAAAAAAAGAGGACAACGAGCGTTTGGAATCTCTCCGACACGACCTTCAAACGCCTGCCTACGCCGAAGTGCGGTCCTTCGATCCGAGCGGGTTTTCTGCCTATCGTCTCGTTGGGATCATCGCGATGATCTTAGGATCGATTCTCATGCTGCTCTTTCTTTCTCCCTCGTCCGCCTCTGATCGACTTGTGAACCTTATCTGCGGAGTTTTCACATTTGGCATCGGCATTGTTCTCGTCTATGCATTAAAACATCGGGAGCAATAAAGTAGAGCGATCTTACGGCGCCAGGCCGAGTTTGCTTCAACCATCTTTTTTCTCTATTTTAACGAGTAACCGGGAGAGGGAAAACCGAGGGAACCGATGAAAATCCGATCAAAGAAAAAGATTATTGTAGTTGGGGATAAAGTTTTGATTGCTCTTGAGGAAGATTCTGATCGCACGGAACACGGACTCTATCTCCCGCCGAGCGTCAAAGAAAAGGAGAAGGT
>JAHEZR010000091.1 GCA_023251005.1 Ignavibacteriota bacterium
GTTCCACAAAATTTATCCGGACAGTGTATCCTTCACTGGCAGAGGTGTCAAAATTAGCAAGAGATAAAACGCCCACTCCTCCTGCACCCGCAATTCCATCTGACTTTTCACTGAAACAAAACTATCCCAACCCCTTCAACCCCTCAACGAAGATCGAATACGCACTCCCGCTCGAATCTGATATGCGACTTGCGATTTTTGATTTGTTAGGAAGAGAAATAAATGTTTTAGAAAAAGGTCTCAAGCCAGCAGGATTTTATAGCGTTGAGTGGGATGGGCGAGACAAAAATGGAAGCGAAGTTGGAAGCGGAGTCTACTTCTACAAGCTTCAAGCTGGTCATGTCGAGGTGACACGGAAGTTGATGATTGTTCGTTAGAACTCCTCTCCTTGACTCTCAATCGATTTCTGCCTACCTTGTGGTGAGTTTCTCACCAGCTTCTCTACACACTCTCAATTTTTGGATTCTCTCGAGCTTCGGAGGTCGCAATGGCAGTTAGAGTTGGAATAAACGGGTTCGGTCGCATCGGCCGGAATGCGTTTCGTGCAGGTGTCAGCGACCGGGCCATTGAATTCGTCGCGGTAAACGATATCACAGATGCTAAAACACTCGCTCATCTTCTGAAGTACGATTCTGTCATCGGAAATTTTTCCGGCTCTGTCGAGGTGAGAGATAACTCGCTTATTGTCAATGGCAAGGTTGTCAAAGTATTGATGGAGAAGGATCACACAAAACTTCCATGGAAAGAACTTGGAGTAGACATCGTCCTCGAATCAACCGGATTGAAGCACTTCACCGACGGTGAAGAGGCACGCCAGCACCTGAAGAATGGCGCAAAGAAAGTCATCATCAGCGCTCCAGCCAAGAAGCCCGATGTAACGGTGGTTCTCGGCGTGAACGACAAGATGTACGACCCGGTGAAGCATCACGTGATCTCTAATGCCTCGTGCACGACCAACTGTCTTGCGCCTGTCCTCAAAGTTCTCCTTGAGAACTTTGGAATCAAAAAAGGATTCATGACGACGATTCACTCTTACACGAATGACCAACGTCTGCTTGACTTGCCCCATTCTGATTTGCGACGAGCGCGAGCTGCTGCAATCAATATGATTCCCACGTCGACAGGGGCCGCAAAGGCCATCGGCCTTGTCTTGCCTGAACTGAGCGGGAAGATGGATGGAATTGCCATTCGAGTCCCAACGCCAAACGTTTCGCTCATCGACCTGGTGGTCGAAGCGAATCGCGCGACCTCAAAGTTGGAGGTCAACGACGCGATGAGGAAGGCTTCTGTGAACGATCTCAAAGGATATCTGGAGTATACCGAGGAGCCTCTGGTATCGAGTGATTTCAAGGGCAACCCGCATTCTGCCATCGTGGACGGACCTTGCACAAACGTTTTGGATAATCTGATCAAAGTTCTCGCATGGTACGACAACGAGTGGGGGTATTCCTGCAGAATCATCGATTTGATAAAAAGGGTCGCGTCAGCGCTCGATTAATATTTTTCAGGTAGTTCTAACTCACTATCATCCTAACTTCATCAAAGGAGGCTTGCAATGAGCAAGCAGAAAAGGGCTCCCCGGGGGCTGTCCTATGGTCTTCTGATTGCTTTCGTTTTCTCACTTGGAGTGATGCCGTCCCGACTCCAAGTTCTTGCTCAGGAGAAAATGGAAAAGGGCAAGATGGAGATGCAGAAGAAAGCAACGAAAGAAAAATCTCTGTATACCAGACTCGGCGGCAAGAAAGCAATCACTGCCGTTGTTGACGAGTTTGTTGCGAATGTGGCAGCGGATACCTTGATCAACCATTTCTTCGCGAAGACGGACATCGTCCACCTGAAGAAAATGTTAGTGGACCAGGTCTGTCAAGCGAGCGGCGGCCCCTGTAAGTATAAAGGGAAAGACATGAAAACTGCCCACAAGGGGATGGGAGTTTCCAGTGCGGACTTTAATGCGCTCGTCGGCGACCTTGTAAAGGCACTGGACAAATTCAAAGTGCCAGAGAAGGAAAAGAACGAGCTGCTTAGTGTTCTTGGTCCGATGAATAAGGATATCGTTGAGAAACCCTAACCTAGGCTGATTCTCAGGCGGAGCGATTAGACTAAGGAAAGCTTGTTAATCCCCGGGGATGTGATTAGTGGTGGGTACAGGGTAATAAATCAACAAGTGTTCTCGACGATTACTTCTCTCCGGCGTATTTCAGTCTCCTTATGCCGGTGTAGATTTGTCGATCACCTCGCGAATCCTTTTAAGAACTTCATTTGGCACGTACGGTTTCTGGACAAAAGCTTTTGCTCCCGCTTTCAGTATCTCTGATTTCAGGTGCGGTTCGAGGTACCCACTGGCGAGGATCACTCTCGCACTCGGATTGATTTGCCTTATTCTCTGAAAGACTTCATGCCCGCTCAGTTTTGGCAATCCTATATCCGCGAGTACTAGAGCAATCGTGTCCTTGTAGCGCTTATACATATCGACTGCTTCCTCACCATCCTTTGCCGTTAGCACGAGGTATCCCCTTTCTTCAAGAAGGCTTTTCAACAAATCTACCAGCATGTCCTCATCTTCTACAAAGAGAATAGTCTCGTTTCCCCCAGCAAATTCTTCAAGCTTTTCCTTTGGCACCTTCAGGGACTCAATGCCGCGAGGCTGGATTGGAAAGTAAAGCATAAAAGTGGTACCGCGTGCCCTTTTGCTCTCCACATCAATAAAACCTCGATGACTCTTGATGATACCATACACAACCGCAAGCCCCAAACCCGTTCCCTGTCCTAGTTCTTTTGTCGTAAAAAATGGTTCGAAGATGCGCGCGCGCGTAGTTTCATCCATTCCTATGCCAGTATCTCCGACGCTGACTAAGACGTACTGCTCCTCTTGTGCATCGTGAAATCGCTTTTGCAGCCCTTTCCCAACTACGGTTCGGGTGTGGAATGAAAGCGTCCCACCGTTCTGCATCGCATCCCTGGCATTGAAGCAGAGATTAAGGAGGGCCTGCTGCAATTGATTACGATCCCCGATTATGGGAGGGAGCTTTTGTTCGAGCTCCATTGAGAATGTGATTGTCTTTGGAAAAGTTTCACCTAACATGTTCACAATCTCCTTCACCGTATCATTGACGTTGACCGATTCGAAGAGTATGTCGGTTTTTCGTGCGAAGGTGAGAAGCTGTCGCACTAAGCTGGCACCGCGCTGTACAGCCTTGTTAATTGCGTCCAAACTCTTAGGGAGTCTCGCCGGTTCGACCGCTGATCGCTCAAGAAGGGAGGCGTACCCCATGATGATCGCCAAGATGTTGTTGAAATCATGTGCGATGCCGCCCGCAAGACTACCAATGCTTTCCAGCTTTTGTGACTGGCGAAGCTGCTCTTCAAGTTTCTTTCGTTCAGTGATGTCGGTGAAGGTGACAACAGCACCATGAATGCCTCCTCCGTCCATAATTGGATAAGAGGCATATTCAACAGGAAAGGAGGTGCCGTCGTGACGCCACAAGACTTCGTTGTCGACGCGGCAGCCTTGGCCGGTCCGTAGAACACGGTAAATAGGGCTATCCTCAATAGGATAAGACGAGCCATCTTTATGGCTGTGATGAGTTACTTCGTGCATATTCTTGCCTATCACATCCTCGCTCCTCTGTCCGATCATCTCAGCGGCGGCCTTGTTTATCAGAGTACAGTGCCCGTTGAGATCGAGTCCGAAGATACCCTCACCCGTCGACTCGAGCAATGATCGGATGTTCGCAGCCAATCGCAAGCGCTCTTCCTGTGTCTCCTTCAGTCTTCGCAGGGCATCTTCCAATTCTCTATTTTGTTCGGCAAGCTGGTTGACTTTTTCCTTTAGGGAAGTGCTCATCTCCTCGAATTTCTGAGCAAGGAATTTCAATTCACCGCCTGTGCGAACATCCATCCGATAATCGTAGTTGCCGCGGCTGACTTCCGCAGTGCCTCGCACGAGCTCTGCGATGGGACGCGTGATTCCCTTCGAAATAATATAGCCTATCCCTGCGGTAATCAGAAGCATAACTACCGACAGCACGATGAACGAATTAATTACCGGATTCAGCGCGGCCTGGATTTCTCTCTGTACTGGTTTCAACAGCACGTAGGCGATCGCCGGAGATTTCGCGAGATCACCGCGGTCGAGTCGGCAAAGAGTGGCGACATATCTCTCCGATCGCACTTCAATCGTAAACACTTCTCCGCTGGATTTAGAGAGAAATCCCCCAAGTTCAAGTGAATGAGATCCTAGCCAAGTAGCAAGTTCTGATTCCTGGTCTGGCAGCACGGTCGACACAACCGGTGACTTATCAATCATGAGGATCACTTCACTGTTGGTCATGGATTTCACGAACGCCACGTCTTCCGACCGGATGCGATAACCAATCGTAAGTGTTCCCACAAGATCTGCTCGGACCATTATTGGGGCAGACGCCCCTCGAAAAACGGCAGTGTCGATATTCCATACATCAGCCTTGACCTGCCTGTCGAGAGCTTGCGTGATTGCTCGGAAGCGTGGGGATGCAATTTCTGATTGTTCACCGTTCACTAACTGAGCGAGGGGTTGGCTTTTCGCATTTGTTAAGATAAACAGATCACTACGTGTACTCTGGTTTAATTCTTGAGACAGTTGAAGAGCGGTATTCCGGTCCCCAAGTTCAGCGACCGCCTTCAGGCGAGGAGATTCAGCGATGATCTGGCAGGATCTCACATCTTGTCCCGCCCTTAAGGCATTGATTTCATTCACTGTTTTGTTGTTGCCTCGAAGCTCATCAGCGAAGCGAGCCTCTACTTGGACGCGTATCCCGTAGTTGATGATGACGAACGTTACAATGAGCAATCCGAGCACAACGCCCCATATCGATAGCAATATTTTGTTGCGGAATTTCATTCAAGTTAAGGCTAGTGTGCCAGAGATTTTGTTCAAAAAGCAAAAACAGTTTGGAGGACGACCAGATTATCGACTGGATCTCTCACAACACCCATCGTA
>JAHEZR010000092.1 GCA_023251005.1 Ignavibacteriota bacterium
TTCTCTTATCGCTTCGCAACATCCACAACACGTCCTTCGACTTGGGATGAAATGTGTCCCTGCTTTTTAACGGCCTCCACAAAGAGGTCGTGATCGATTTTGGGTAGCACCGTCAATCCAATCTTTTTTTCCAAGAGACCAAAGAAGTCATCCAGATGTCCGCTAACATAATTGTTTGTGACGATGGAATACGTTCTTGAGTCATCAAGTGGCTGCCCGCCCACTTCGATTGACAAGACCCGTTGTCCGAAGGGCTTCGAGGAATCAGACTTGTATCGAATACCGGACACTTGCATAAATTCTCCTTTTCCTGCGGCTTGCCACGCAATCATGCCCCGAAGTGTTTTACCGCTCACCTGGAACGTCACGAAATTATTATTGAACGGGAAAATTTCCCAGATATCGCGGACCGTGATGTTTCCCGCATCAAGATCTTTCCGTATCGTGCCTGAGTTCATGAAGGCAATATCTGTCTGCGCAAACTCACGCATGACGTCCGCTGTCCAGTTGCCGATGTTGCTTTCCCGCGTAAACTTCCGAACCCAATCGACCTCCAGCGTACCAATGACTTCGCTCAATTCTTTGTCCACAGATTTTTCCAACTCGGCAACTTTTACCCCAGTTACTGAGTCAGGCTTCACTTTTCCAACGACCGTTTCAACGAGCGTTCCTTGATAATTATAGACTGAATCACCTGAGAGATCCACAACTAAATCGAGTTTGCCGAGCCAGCGTCCTCGCGTTCCTGCCTGGCAAATCACTGCACGGTTTCTCTTGATGGGCTTAAAGAGCGTCGTGTGGCTGTGTCCGCCAACGATGACGTTGATATCAGCAACTGAATCCGCAAGGGCCCGATCCACTTCGACTCCGATGTGACTTAGAACGACAATCAAATCTACTCTTTCTTTTTTTAGTTCCGACACATACTTCCGAACCACCTGGACGTGATTGAGCATTTGCAAACCCGCGATGTCTTCAGATTTTACCAAAACGGGAAGGTCGGGCGCAATTAGACCGATGATTCCAACTTTCACTTTGCCATAGGTCTTCACGAGGTACGGCGGGAGAAAGTTCCGACCCTTGCGCAGGTCGAAAAGATTAGCGTTGATAATGGGAAAGCGTACTAACTTCAAATTGTTCTCCAGATTATCTACGCCGTAATCAAACTCGTGGTTGCCCAAGGTCATCACGTCCGGATTGATGATGTTCATCAACTCGATCTGAGAGCGTCCAGAAGTGATCGATGAGATTGGCGTTCCCTGAAAGTCATCTCCGGCGTTGAGCACGGCTACGTCATTCCGGGTTCCCTTGTACTTCTTGATATAGCCAAACAGATTCGCCGTGCCCCCGACGTAATAGACGGAATCCTTTTTCTTAATCGAGTCTCTCACAATGACTTTGAATGGTATGTTCTGAGCATGGAAATCGTTCCAGTGAAGGATCGTCAGCGTGGCGAGTTGCGGCTGTGGAGGCTGAGCGATCTGTCTGCTCGGTCCACAACTGCACAAAAGGAAAACGAGGATGAGAAGTAATTTATCTGTTCTTGTCATTCTGGCTGTGTCCGTGTTCATCTGCTCCAGCGTTGAGTAAGAGCGCTGATTCCTTTAAGGTTCAGACGATGTGTGGTCATGAATGATCTTCCAGCCTTCTGGAAAACGTCGCAGGACCAAGGTAAAAATGCCGTGAGGGGAATCTTTGTCCCGTTGTAACTTCCATTTTCCAAGGACCCACGCGGTCGTTTGATCGAGCACAGAGATTTCGAGGCTGCCGAACGAGAGGGTCCCCATGAGTTCTCGCGTCGGGTATAATTTCTTGTAGCGCTCGAGTGTGATTGTCCAGCCTCGTGTGATTTTTCCCCCGCTGGTAAAGACCAAGCTGTCTGACTTCCAATAACCCGCCATAAACCCTTCGATGTCTCCACGGTTCCATGCATTCACTTGCTCTTCCAGGGCACGCCGAACGGCAGCTTGATGTCGAGTTCTTCCTTTGCTCTGGGAGAGTGAGAATTCAGAATTCGCAGTGTTACCCTTCGCCGCAACTCCGGATTCGCAAAGGATGGTCAACCAAAAAGTGCAGAAACAAAACAAAGCCCGGTGACGGGGTGTCATAAAACCTCAGAACCTGGGGAAGATTTGTACCATTCGGGGTGGCCTCAGTGGTGACCGTAGAGAATGTTCGTACACCAGACAACCAAGGCACTTACAGCGATAAGAGAGATCCTTACACGTCGAGGAGCTCTCACCGAGAGCCTTCGTTGGGAATAGGAGAGAAGGAAGGAAGTGATGCCGCCCGCAAGGACACCTCCCCAGAGAAGGGGACCGAGAGGATGATACCAGAAAGCTTGCAAGGGATCTCCGGACAAGAGACTGAACAGGCTCCGCGTCAGCCCACAGAATGGACATGGGATACCTGTAAGCTTCAGGAACGGACAGAGGAAAATTGTTTCATCACCAAGAATTTCACGGAGGAACTTGGGAATGCTTGTCATTAAACTGATGAACGAAGTCAGAGATCCTAGAATCGTGAGGAGAATTGCACGCTCATGTCGGGCCTCCTGAGATTCAATCCTTCTGACGCATATAAGCCATCTGCGCTGAATCATCAGCTATGGAATTGGTGATGGAGACTGAATTTGAGGGCCACTTCTCTTGAAGACAGAATATCCGAGCAAACCCCCGAGTAGTCCAAAGAGCGTGTAGAGGAAGAGGTTTTGAACGAGGTGAATAATGAGAATGAAGGGTGTGAGTCCGTGCTCGAGTGCTTCTCTGAGTGCCCGTTCCACAAGTTCGGCTGTTTCGGGTGGCGTGTTTGAAAATTCCAGGATCCGTTGAAAGAGATCATAGGCCAGTTGCTCAGCGATGTTTCCAAACAAGGCATAAAGGACGAGATGAAGAAGAAGGCTGAGAAACGTGGCGATGACTCCGGCCAATCCACCAAGTAGTACGCCATCGCCGGCTGTCAACGGTGGCATCTCTGCAGTCAGCTCTCGGCTGTAGAAGAAGACAGAGACTAACCCTCCGAGGATGATCCCGGCGCAGCAAAAGCAGTTGATGAGGTTGAGACCGGGGACGCTCGAGATCGTTGCGATGACGATACCACCATAGAGCGATGGAAGAAATTTTGCCGGTTTATTCTGCATGGCGGATTTTTCTCCGTGATAAGAGCGACAGTTTCAAACGCAGCTCATTAAACGCTTCATCAGCTGGTTCTAAAATCATAAGTGGTGTCGACAAGCCGAAAATCGCCCCTGTGAAGATACGCGTAAACAGTGTGCTTTCGTTAATGCCGAGAACATTCAGGAAAACATCGATGAGAAGAGGCAGACTGGTGAGAAGAAGTAATCGATTTACAGATTGGGACCTTCTTTTTCTAGAATAGAGAGGATAGAGAAGTACACCAGCAAAGAATCCAAAATAGATTGCCGTGCACCGAGCGCAGACGGCAAGCTTTGCACCGAAGAGATGAAGAGAATGCGAATCAAGTTGATGACAAATACGAGAGTAGGATCCGTAGACTGTATGTGCAAAGGATGTCGCTTCAAGATGCAGAGCAACCGGTGCAGAGAGAATGAAGAGGCACCATATCAACGCCGAGAGAAAGACAACACGATATGTCGTGTTCGAGAAGTTCATTGAGGCAGTGTTGAAAAAAGTATCATAAAAAGTGGAGATTGTCAAGGAATACTGTTGCTGTTCACGAACCTAGGGTGCTTGCATTTGCAACCAATTTGACCTATATTTTGTGCAACGAATTTTCCCACGCCCATCCCCTGCTGAGTTTAATCTTCTCTGCCTGATGACATTTAAGACGCTCGGGATCGACAAGAATTTTCTCGGGATCGAAGCTGAGTTTTCTGCCTTCTCGTCCTCAAAAATTGTGGTTCTTCCTGCTCCTTACGAGTACACCACGAGCTATGGCGCTGGAGCGAGGTTCGGTCCTCATGGGATTCTCGATGCATCGCACTTCGTCGAGTTCTACGATGAAGAGACGGCGCGTGAGGTCCATCGCGAGCTTGGCATCGCAACACTTGAACCTCTCGATTTTGCATCGGGAAAAGGGAAGAGGATAGTCCACGAGAAAGCATTCAAATTGATCTACGGCGTCGTCCGCGGATTGCTTTCAGAAGGGAAGTTTGTCGTTACACTCGGAGGCGAACACACGATTTCCATCGGACCGATCAAAGCCCACGAGGAAAAGTATCGTCAAGCGGATGGGGGATTTTCCGTTCTTCATTTCGATGCTCACTCAGACCTGCGGGACAGTTACGAAAGCACCAAGTACAGCCACGCATGTTTCATGGCACGTGTCTGTGAATTTCTAGACCCAAAGAAAGTTGTGCAGGTAGGAATCCGCGCACAGTGCAAGGAGGAGGCGGAGTTCATTGAGACAAAGGGAATCCACACTTTTTATGCTTATGGAATTCGGGGGGGGAAATACTCAGGGTTCCTCAAACCCTGGGAAGAGCTTGTTATCGAGAAACTTGCACAGAATGTTTACGTAACTTTTGATGTTGACTGCTTGGATCCCTCAATCATGCCTGCGACGGGGACTCCGGAGCCGAATGGTCTTTATTGGCACGAGGTGATGGTTTTGCTGCACAAGCTCGGCCAGAGGAAAACAATCGTCGGGTTCGATGTTGTGGAGCTGGCACCGATTAAAGGACTTCACCACGCGGATTTAACTGCGGCAAAGCTTGTCTACAAACTTCTCAATTATGCTTTTTGGACGAAGAAGGCTGACCTTATCTGGGATCAAGGGACCTTTTGGTAAGCGCGTGCGGGCAGGTTGAGTAGCTCTTCCAATTTAAACGAAAAAAGAAATTCAACGGTATTTGAAAAAGCTGGATAGTGCAATAAACGGATTAACTTAATTTCAAAGAGGAAATTCTATGACACGCACTTTTCGAACTACCCTTTTACTACTCA
>JAHEZR010000093.1 GCA_023251005.1 Ignavibacteriota bacterium
ACCAGACTGAGATTAGGATGAAGAATACCGGCGTCAGAGGATACCCCCAGACTCGGTACGGTCGCTCCATCATGGGGAACCTTCTGCGAAAGACTATCACGGTTGCTGCCGTGAGCGCAAAGAAAATCCAATCTGTGAATGCAACATAGGTGATGAGCTGTAAAAAGCTTCCCGAGAGAATGAGAAGGATTGCCCAGATGGATTGAAAGATGATCGCGAACGTCGGGGTTCGATACTTTGGATGAACATAGGCAGCCTTTCTGAAAAACACCCCGTCCTCTGCCATCGCATAGTAAATGCGCGGCGCAGTGAGCGTGTAAATTCCAGATGTCCCAAATGTCGAGATGAAGATTGCAATTGAAATGAGTATGCCTCCGGTAGCACCGAGAATTTGTTCCGCTGCCGTGGCTGCGACACGGGGGGATGAGGCAATTGTTTCAACCGGAAGAAGATGGAGGTAAACAATGTTTGCAAGCAAATAAATGACAATCACGATGATCGTTCCTGCAATGATTGATACAGGCAAGGCTTTCTGCGGGTCCCTGGCCTCTGCAGAAGTGAACGTTGCATGTTGCCATCCGCCATACGACCAGAGAACACCAACCATCCCCATCGCAAGTGCGGAGCCCAGATTTTTGTCGACCGGCGTATTAATTGGAAAAATATGAATTCCCCTCCCTGTTCCGAGAAGAAACCCGAGGAAGATCAGTCCACAGATTCCGAGAAGTTTCAGGACAGTGAACACATCAGAAAAAATCCCACCGGCCTTTACTCCATGATAGTTAATCAAAGTGAGAAGGACGATCCCTCCAGTAGCAACGACCTTGATACCAACTTCAGAGAGTGGAACGAAGTACCCAAAGTACGTCGCATAGACGATCGCAAGCGCCGCTAAGGATCCGGTGTTGATCACGAGAAAGTTGGCCCAGCCATAGAGAAAACCGAAAACCCCGCCGTAGGCTTCAGAAAGATAGACGTAGACGCCGCCTGCCCTTGGCATGAGTGCCCCGAGCTCTCCATACGTAAGCGCACCCGTCAGGGCAAGCAGACCTCCAAGGAACCACACGAAAAGTATAAGCCCTGCTGAAGGCAATGCTTGAGCAATGGAAGATGGAGTCACGAAGATTCCAGAACCGATGATCGAGCCAATGACGATCATCGTAAGATCGAAGGTACTGAGTTTCTGTGCAAGCTTCGAAGGCTTTGCGGCTGGCTCCATTACCCTCCCGAGTGAAGACAGGAACGGCTCTGACTATGCTGCGGTAAATCTAATATCACTTCGCTGAAAGAGTTTCATTGCTGCAGCACCGAAAATGAATATGTAGACGAACAACGCAAGTGCTGCTAACGATTGATTTGAAAGAAAAGGAAGAGGGAGACTCACATCGAGTCCGAAAGTCGCAACCGATCTCCCGAGTGCTGTGAGGGTATAGGGAGACAAATCCGACCAGAATCCACCCAATGATCGAAACAACTGAAAAATTAGAGGGTCGGCTACTACAACATGAACGATAGAAGCTCCCATACCAACGCCGAGAGATCGCCCGATGACGGTCCAGAAGAATCCAAGAACGACCGTTGGAATAACAGTATAGTAAGCCATTGCGAGGTAAGCGAGAAGAGTGAGACCACCAGAGAAGTTAAAGAAATTCCAAGAAATCTCCTGCTTCATCTTGACCATCAGTCCCCAGCCGAGGAGAAGCGAGAGCAGGAGGAGCGACACAAACCAGAACAGAAGCACACAGAGAATTGCCACAAACTTTGCTGAAATGAACTCGTACCGTGAGGTGCCCCGGATGAGTACGGTCCTCAATGTTCCCCAGCCATATTCTCCCCCCAAAGACGAGACGGTGAGAACAAGAATCAAAATGCCTATGAGACTCGACGTCGTCGATGCCGTGGAGAGCTGAGTCGTGAAAATCCGTGGGAGGTAATACAGCGAGGCTTGTCCGAATTCGCGGACAAAAGCAATGATGACCGGAATATTCTGAAAGAGTAATAGGAGAAATAGCATCACCCAGACATTCAGGCGTTTGAAGATTTTCATGAACTCAGCACGGATGAGATTCTTCATGGTTTCTCTCTTCCTGTAACTTCGAGGAAGAAATCTTCAAGAGTCGATGATTTGGGAATAACCGCCGAAGGATAGATGCCCTGCTCAGCAAGAAGTCGGACGACTTCGGACGAGTCACGATCACGGAGTTGGAGGGTAATCGATTTTTCACTGGTTTGAAGATTGACAACCCAGTCGACTGAATTGAGGATTGCCGAAGCTCTAGATATTTCTCCTACGGCAATTTCAACATATCTGCTTGGGTGAAGGAGCTCTATAATTTTTCCTTCGGCAAGGACTTTCCCCTTCCGGATGATGGCAACCTTTGAGCATATCTGCTCGACTTCGTAGAGAAGATGACTGCAGAAGAAAATCGTTTTCCCCCGCCGACCAAGCTCCGCCACTAGATTTCGAACCTCCTTCATCCCGGCGGGGTCGAGGCCAATCGTTGGCTCATCAAGGAGTAAAATCTCTGGATCGGAGAGGAGCGCCGCAGCGATACCGAGTCTCTGCCGCATACCGAGGGAATAAGTACGAAAGCGACTCTTTGCTCGGTCCTTTAATCCAACAAGCTCAAGCACCTCCCATATCCTTGAATGCGGAGCGCCACTCATAAGCGCGAGCACCCGTAGGTTATCATATCCGGAAAGATAGGGATAAAATGCCGCAGTCTCTGCCATCGCACCGACTTGTCTGAGAATATCCCTGTCCTCACGCACGTCGCGGCCGAGGATTTCGGCGTTTCCCTCATTCGGCATGAGCAGACCGAGCATGAGACCGATGGTCGTTGTTTTCCCCGAGCCATTAGGCCCAAGGAAACCGAAGATGTCCCCGCGATGAACTTCAAGGTTCAGTTCAGAAACAGCGATGACATCCTTGTATCGCTTCGTCAAACTGCGAGTTCGGATGACTGCTTCGGGGATGTTTGGCATAGCACTTTAGAAAAAGTTAGAATTCCCTGTTCAGTCAGGACCTCGTCTTGACCCGGGAGGCTCTGCAGGCAAGAAAGTTGTGAGAAGAAGACAGCGGAAGTGTTTTCTCATGCACTTCTTGAGGTGGTACGGTCGGGGCAATTGGAGTTATCGGAAAGCCTTTAAAATCTAACAAACCCAAAAGTGAATTGCAACGGGATTTCCGACGAGTTTGTTTGATTTTCGCCATTTTCTCTCTATATTAAATTCGATTCTCTTCGGCCGCCTGAATTCTAATTGCCAGAGATTTGTGAACGTCCTCAAGCCCCCGCGTCTCAAAAAGCACGACGTCATCGGCATCGTTGCACCTGCAAGTGCTCCTTCTTCCACGGAGAAAATCGACAAAGGTATCCGCTACCTTGAGCAACTCGGCTATCGTGTGAAGCTTGGGGCGCACGCAAAAGAGGTATACGGTTATTTCGCCGGGCGAGATAAAGATCGAGGAAGTGACCTCAACGCAATGTTTGCCGACAAACGGGTGAAGGCCATCATTGCGGTTCGTGGGGGATACGGTACTCCACGACTTCTTGAGCTGATCGATTACCATCTCCTCAGACAAAATCCGAAGATTCTCCTCGGATACAGCGACCTCACGGCTCTCCAGTTGGCGATCTTCGCGAAGATGCGATTGGTGACGTTCTCGGGTCCGATGCTCGCTGTCGAGATGTTTGAAAAGATGGATCCCTTCACGGAGGAATTCTTCTGGAGAATGCTTACCTCTCCCCATCCGATGGGAAAGATCTCGAACCCAGACAACGCGCCGATGGGCAGCTTCCTCTCTCCTCCAAAAAGATTCTGTACAACCGGAAGACTTCTCGGTGGAAATCTTTCGCTGATCATTTCTATCATCGGGACTCCCTATCAACCGAATTTCAATAACAACGTTCTCTTTTTTGAAGAAGTCGGAGAAGAGCCCTACCGCGTCGACCGTATGTTGACACATCTGAAACACGCCGGTGTTCTTCGAAAGATCAAAGCGCTTCTCATCGGATCACTCATGGATTGCGTCCTGACGGATAAAACAAAACCGAGCCTCACCATCGATGAGATGCTGAGGGAAATCACGGAAGACCTCAAGATTCCGATCTTATCCAACCTTGCCTACGGCCACCTTCCGCACAAGCTTACCATGCCTATCGGACTCAACGCGAAGATTGACTCCCGTGCAGCTACTCTTGAGTTTGTAGAGAGTCCCGTTGCGCAAGGTCGAGACCATTGACAATATTCGAAATAATGGTTACATTTTATCACGTTTTGTTTCAGAGGCTGAGTGAGTGAAGTGCTCAATATCGCTGTGTTCGCTTCGGGACGAGGTTCGAACTTCGAGGCGATCCTTCGAGCAATTGAGGAGGGGAAAATTCACAACGTCTCAATTTCGGTTGTCATCAGCAACAACTCCGCCGCTCCGGTCTTCGAGCTTGCCCGTGCTCACAGCATCCCTGCGTACCATCTCAGCCAACTGCAATTCCCTTCCGAAGAAAAGTTCGATGAGACGGTTTTAGGTGTCCTCGAACGACACCGGGCAAATTTTATCGTTCTCGCTGGCTACATGAAGAAACTCTCCTCGGATCTGATCCGAAAATTTTGCAACCGGATCCTCAACATTCATCCTGCGCTCCTACCAAAATTCGGTGGTAAGGGAATGTACGGGATGCGTGTCCATGAGGCGGTGATCAAGTCGGGAGAGAAAATTTCTGGCGTGACGGTGCACATTGTAGACGAAGAGTATGATCATGGACCGATTGTCAAACAACAAACTGTGGAAGTCCAAAGAGAGGACACTCCCGAGACGCTTGCGATGAAAGTCCGGAGGTTTGAGCATCAACTCTATCCCGAGGTGCTACAGCTTTTCGCGGACGACAGAATCTGGATTAGCGGTGGTCGGGTCACCATCCTCG
>JAHEZR010000094.1 GCA_023251005.1 Ignavibacteriota bacterium
CACATGAAACCCCGGGTTTCGAGAATGCTGCGATGGAGTTCGATCAAGCCACACTACGCCCGACTTATCGATTCAAGTGTGGCGTCCCTGGAAGCAGCTACGCACTTGAGATAGCAACAAGGCTCGGTCTCCCTGAATCTATCGTCTCGTCAGCAAGAGGACTTCTTGGGTCAGGACGAGATAAACTGGAAAGTCTGCTCTCTACCCTGGAGCAGAAAACCCAGCTACTTGATACTGAACTGAACGAATTGAAAAATCAGAATGCAAGTCTTGCGGAAATGATTCAGCGCTATGATGAGAAGCTCCGTACAGTCAACCAAGAAATCAAAGCGAAGAAGGCCGCAGCTCTTGAAGAGGGCAAAGCGATCCTGGAGAAGGTAAATGCGCTCGTCGAGTCATCCATCAAAGAAATCAAAGAACAAGCCGCGAATAAAGAGACTGTGACACGTGTGAAGAAGGAATTAGCCGGGATGAAAGCAACGATTGAGTCGGAGCTTCACACGATCGAGGGAGCGAATGATGCGGCAAGTGATGATCACAACTTCCGTCAAGGTAACTTCGTGAGGTTGAAAGGCAGCAAGGAGGTTGGTCAAATCGTATCAACATCTCAACGGGGGAATGTGCACACGGTGGAATTTGGGAACGTCCGGATGCACGTTGAGGTAAAGAATCTTGTCCACGCAGAGAAGCTCGATACTCGTCCCCAATCAATTCCCTTTGTTCAAGAAATAAAAAACTTAACGCCTGAGATCGACCTTCGCGGCATGACGGGCGAGGAAGCAATCCACATAGTCGATAAATTTCTGGACGATGCTTCGCTCGCGTCACTTCACTCTGTCAGCCTCATCCACGGGAAGGGAACAGGAGCGCTTAGGAATAAAATCGCAGCGTATCTAAAAAGCGATCCCCGGGTGAGGTCGTCTCGTCTTGGGGAGTGGAATGAGGGAGGCGCGGGAGTCACAGTCGTTGACCTTCGAAACTAAGCAGTCAGGAAACCTTAGGAAAGAATCGGTTGAAAAGGAAGATCAAGAAGGTCCTCATTGCAAACCGTGGTGAGATTGCGCTGAGGATCATCCGAACTTGCAAAGAAATGGGAATCAAAACGGTGGCGGTGTTTTCAGACATCGACCGAACATCTCTTCATGTTCGCCAGGCTGATGAGGCCTTCCCAATCGGGCCTCCTCCTCCGCAGGAGGAGCTACCTCTCCATCGAGAAGGTGCTTTCCGTTGCGAGACTCGCGAAGTGCGATGCGGTGCATCCGGGATATGGATTCCTCTCAGAGAATCCAAATTTTGCTCAGGAAGTCGAGGCTCGCGGGCTCGTATACATCGGCCCGAAACCTGAAAGCATCGAGCAATAAAGATGGAAAGTGAGAATCGTGCTCCTGACCATGGCACAGGAACCGTTTTCCTGGTCAATCTGGGGAGTTCTGTCGAGAAAGTTGAAGTTTTCCCTGGGTCACGAGTCTAACTCCGGCTCCCCGGCTTGATTGAGGTTGCGGTTGCCTGAGCACCTTGATCAACTTAGAAAGATGTAGAATTCGGTAGAGATAATTCTCAAATACCGATGGAATTTTTTCTCCTTCCTTAACTTATATAACGACGAATGTTGAAATGAACCCTGAACCAAGAGTGGGCCATGAGTTAGCGGCTCAGCACGGTCTTACAAGGGATGAGTATGAGAAAATCATCTCAGTCCTCGGCCGCCCCCCTACATATACTGAGCTGGGGATTTATAGCGTAATGTGGAGCGAACACTGTAGTTATAAGAATTCACTAACTGAGATTAAAAAACTGCCTCGCAAGGGAGATCGACTTCTCGCCGAAGCGGGGGAAGAGAATGCTGGCTTGGTGGATTTGGGGGACGACCTCGCTGTTGCCTTCAAGATAGAGAGTCACAACCACCCCTCGGCCGTGGAACCCTACCAGGGGGCGGCAACGGGAGTGGGTGGCATCCTCAGAGATGTCTTCACAATGGGAGCTCGGCCCATTGCCCTATTGAATTCATTGCGATTCGGAGATCTAGATGACGACCGTACACGGTATCTCCTCATGCACGTAGTTAGGGGAATCGCAGACTACGGAAACAGTTTTGGAGTCCCGACAGTTGGAGGAGAAGTTTACTTCGACAGGTCTTATAGCAGTAATCCTATAGTCAATGTGATGGCAGTTGGGATTTTGGATAAAAGAAGAATCGTTCGTGCAGTTGCAAATGGAATAGGAAATCCCGTGTTCATCGTCGGGTCAGCGACTGGAAGAGATGGCATTCATGGAGCTACGTTCGCATCCGAGGAGATTTCTGACAAATCAGAAGAACGCAGACCTGCGGTCCAAGTGGGCGACCCTTTCACCGAAAAGTGTCTGCTTGAAGCCTTAATGGAAGCTCTAGACTCTAACTGCTTAGTATCTGTTCAAGATATGGGAGCTGCCGGACTAGCTTGTTCAACCTCTGAGATGAGCGCGAGGGGTGGAAGTGGAATGGAAATTAATCTTGACCTAGTTCCGGTGCGCGAGTCAAATATGACCCCATATGAGATTGTTTTATCTGAATCTCAAGAGCGGATGTTAGTTATAACCAGTCCTGAAAAAAAATCAGCACTTAAACGGATTTTCGAGAAATGGGAGATCAATGCTGTGGAGATTGGAAAGATCGTTGAGGAGGGTAGAGTGTGCTTCAAATCAGGAGATAGAATTTTTGCAAGCATACCCGCCCCGAGCCTGGTAGCTGGGTATGGTGCTCCCATTTACTCGCGAGAAAAGCGAACACCTGGCTACATTGCATCTGGATCGGGGTTCATGGAGGATATCGTTCCCGCTGCTTCGGACATGGAAGAGGCCCTCATAAGTCTTCTCTCTAGTCCTAATATTAGCAGCAAGGAATGGATCTACCAACAGTATGACAGCGCAGTCCAGACCAATACTGTCCAGCCTCCCGGATCCGACGCGGCAGTAGTACGCCTAAAGGGGACGCGCAGGTTGCTTGCTGTGACAACCGACGGGAACTCGAGATACGTTTACCTCAGTCCAAGGAGGGGTGGAAGCATTGCCGTAGCTGAAGCAGCTCGAAACATTGTATGCACAGGCGGAAAGCCTATTGCCATCACCAACTGTTTGAACTTCGGAAACCCGTACGACCCTGTGGTCTACTGGCAATTCAGTGAGGCTGTCACTGGCATAGGTGAGGCGTGCGACGCTCTTAGTACACCCGTAACGGGTGGGAATGTCAGCTTCTATAACGAGGGTCCTGCCGGCTCTGTTCTTCCGACTCCCGTAATTGGGATGATTGGGATCATAGAGAGTGAGCAGCACATCGTGACCCCCGACTTTAAGGACGAAGGCGATGTGATCATCGTACTGGGAGAGAGTCGCGGTGATGTAGGAGGGAGCGAATACTTGAGTAGAACGTATGGTCTCACAAATGGGCAAGCTCCATTTATTGACCTGCCTCTCGAACGGCAGGTTCAAAGTTGCGCCTTAGAACTGATCCGGAGCGGCTTGGTCAAGTCCGCGCATGATGTTTCCGAGGGGGGAGTAGCCACAGCACTCGCTGAGTGCTCCATTCACAACAAAACTAATCCTCGGGGAGCTGATGTCAACCTCTCGAAAGATACCCGTTCCGATTTTCTCTTATTCGGTGAAGACCAATCCAGGATTATAATTAGCGTTCACCCAGCCCAGCTCAAGCTAGTCGAAACTCTGATTATCAACACGAATATACCCTACCAAATACTTGGCGCTGTTGCCGGTAAGCGCCTGCGAATCAACCGGATAATAGACCTATCCCTGCAAGACATTTCCGAATCCTACCAATTTTCGCTTCAGAAGTCCCTTAAAGACAGAATCTGATTCCTCTTACCTCTCGCTCCTCCGAAATCTTAGTCACGGGCACAAATAGTATTCATGAAACAAGCAGAGCATCAGAAACTTGGTTGAGAGAGAGTATTGGAGTGCTGAGATGGTGGGGAATGATTGCGTAACTCTATTTACATAACATATGTTATTGGAAAAAGCCCAGTCCATTTCCAGCTTATCCTCAAGATCCGAAACCCCGCCCATCACATTGCGGCCAGTAGAGTTAATCCTACTAGACACACTGCCAACAGGATGCCAACCAGCGTAAATACTGGGCTGGTCTTCTCGTCTCTTGCCCGCTTATCCAAGAACGGGACCATCCACCAAGCGACTCCCGCTACAAGGAGAGCTATGTTTAGTATGAGCTCCCCGCTAAATGAAAAAACCTGTGCTGGCACGATCCGCAAGGTCTGGAACAGGAACCAGAAATACCACTCCGGCCTAATACCTGTTGGAGCGGACGCAAAGGGATCGGCTTTAGGACCGAGGCCCTGAGGGAATGTCGTAGCCAGCGCAATTAGGAGCACTGATAATAGCAGCCAGGACATCCAATCCCTCAAGATGAAACTCGGAAGGAATGGGATTGATGGCTCCTTATCCTTAAGCCCGATCGGCTTGCTCGTGCCGAGTACCTGATTCAAGATGAGGTGAACCGCCAGAAGTACCAATGCCATCAGAGGCAGGATGACGACATGTAGGGCAAACAACCGTGTGAGTGTCTCGCCGTTGACTTCGGTTCCGCCTCGGAGCAACAAGACAATGAAGTCGCCGATCAAAGGAATTGATCTCGGGATCTCAGTTCCGATCTGTGTTGCGAAAAAAGCTGTCATGTCCCAAGGCAGCAAATAGCCTGTGAATCCAAACCCGAGCGTCAATGCCATCAGAAGAAAACCACTGAGCCACATAGCTTCCCGAGGTCTGCGATAAGCCTTCATGAAATAGACACTGAACATGTGGATCGAAATTGCAGCTATCATAAGATGAGACGACCAAATATGAATCGAACGAATAAACCTACCGTAGGAAACCTCTTCCAAGATGAATCT
>JAHEZR010000095.1 GCA_023251005.1 Ignavibacteriota bacterium
CGTCGCTGGCGCCCAGACCCTGGCAGTGCCTGAGTTTCATCAACGGGTGATAGATCAAAGCGGTACCCTTTCGAGAGATCAAATCCAGACGCTCGAAACGAAGCTCGCGGAGTTTGAGTTGTCGACGTCCAACCAGGTCGTCGTCCTTGTTATTCCTTTGCTGCAAGGAGAAAGTATTGAAGAGTATTCGCTGCGTGTTGCGACGAAGAATAAATTCGGAAAGATGGGCCGCAACAACGGTATATTGCTTGTCATTGCGAAAGATGACCGCAGGGTCCGTATCGAGGTCGGGTACGGGCTTGAAGGTACCCTGCCGGACGCCGTCGCAGATCAAATCATCAGGCAGGTCATTGTTCCTCGCTTCCGCGAAGGAGATTACTTCGGCGGTGTCTCTGCTGGTCTTGATGCGATCATGGCCGCAACAAAGGGTGAGTACACCGGCGATAGAAAGAAAGATGCTACGCGGGGATTCGGATTTGCGCCGATCGTTCTTCTTTTTCCCATAGCTTTTTTTCTATTGGTAGTGTTTCGGAATCGCAGGCATTACATTGGTCGGCGTGGATACTACTCCGGAGGCCCATGGTGGGGGGGCGGTGGAGGATTGGGAGGTTTTAGCGGCGGAGGCGGCGGTTTCAGTGGCGGCGGAGGGAGTTTCGGCGGCGGCGGAGCGAGTGGGAGCTGGTAATGGTCGATATTCAATAGAAGTTCTTATGAAATTTCTCTTACGAAAATATTTGTCTGAAGGTGATATCAAAGACATCACGGCAAAAATCGCTGGGGTAGAAGACCAGACGCCGGGCGAACTTCGCGTAGGCATCCGTCATCGCCGTCAACGGCGTGAGTGGAAGCTGTCGCTTCATGAGCTCGCGTTGAATGAGTTTACCAGACTTGGCATGCAGCGGACGAAAAATCGAACCGGCGTGCTCATTCTGCTTCTCTTGTCCGAACGGAAATTCCAGATCATCGCCGATGAAGGCATTCACAGCAGGGTTGAGGAAGGAACATGGGATCGCATCGCCGCAGACATGACCTCACACTTCAAGGACGGCAACTTTCGCAAAGGGATTTGCGCTGCTATCGATGCTGTAGGGACGGAGCTAAAGCGCCACTTCCCTCGCAAACCGGATGATCGCAATGAGCTACCCAATGAAATCGTTGAACGATAGCAGTAACGCTTGCAGGGAAGCTTCAGAACAGGGTGTAAATGAATGGGGCGAGCGCCGAGCCTTCCGTCAGAACCACAAGCAGCCCGAGGACGAGCAGGACGAAGATGATCGGACCGAGCCGCCATTTCTTACGGATACGCCTGAAGGCCCACAGCTCACCAAAGCGATGCTGCAAGATCGGGGGCGCTATTATCTCTTTGGTGTTGTTGACGACTACAGCCGATTAGCCTATGCTGAAGTCATTCGAGCCAACACAGCAGCTGAGGTCACCAAAGCATTCTTTCACGGTGTGCAGTTCTTTCTGGCCCATGGCTTTCGCCCAGAGTGCGTCATGACGGACAACGGTGTCGAATTCACCACGTTCACGAGTCAGAAGGCCAAGCACGGGCATTTTTTTGAAACAATGCTCGCTATCGTGGGGATATTTCCGTGAGAAGGACTTCTCGAAATCTTTCAAGCAAAAATTCCGCTCGAAGCTGCAAGCGTACGTTTAGGTTTTCAATAGCATTGAAGTGAACTCCAGCTTCTACCGTATTTCGAAGCTCACTACAGCGGAGAAGCGGCGGAAAGAAGTGGATGAGATGAACAGAGGCTTCGAGTTCAATCGAGGAGGTCTGAAACTAACCTGGGAGCCGCGCGGGAAGTGGTGGAATAGGAGAGAGGAGATTTAAGAGATTTGTGACAGGTTCAGGCTTATTTGTTGCGTTGATCCCTTTCGGACGGGTCCCTTACTTACTAAAGCAGTACGGCAGCGTACTTCTGACTTCACGGACTCGGGAAACCCAGGATGTATATGTATCGTTACACTGAAGGCGAATTGAAGGAGATACTTGAGAAATGCCTCTCACGGTCGAGTAAGCTCGATTCCATCTTCGTATTCATCAATAATTCCCTCAAGTACGAAAACGCACTCGAATTTAGCTTACTCATCAACAGCCACCTTCAGCTACGGATTACTGAGGTAACACTTCCGATAAGCTAATTCCAGAACACCCTCCTCAATCGACGACCGTTCCGTAAGCGGCTACTTGACCGGCGATCTTCTTACGGTCCCCTGCGATCACGATCGTCATCTCCTTATCTCGAATGTACGTTTGAGCGATTCGCTGGACATTCTTTGGTGCGACGGAGTAAACATTCTTCACATAGTCCGTCAGGTAGCTGTCGCCTAAGCCGTGGAGGTCGAGAAATGCGAGTTGACCGATGATTCCGCCTCGCGAAGAGTTATTGAGCACGAAAGTTCCCGCGAGATAATTTTGAATCCCTTTCAACTCCTCCTGACTTGGCGGCTCACTTTGGAGTCGGTCGATTTCAAAGAAAATCTCTTTCAGCGACGGACCCGTGACGTCTGTTGTGACATCTGCGATCTCAGCCCAGTAGGCATCGCGATATCGCACTGAAACGGTGCTGAACGGAGAATAGGTGTATCCCTTGTTCTCACGTATGTTACTCGTAATGCGTGATGCGAATGAACCTCCGAGTAGTGAGTTCGTCACAAGCAGAGGCAGGTAGTCCGGCTTCGAAGGATCGATCGTTGGCAAGCCCATATAGATCGTCGATTGTGCTGCTCCAGGCCGGTCGATGAGGTAGATCGCACGCTTCGTGACAGGCTTGGGTAGAGTGACCTCGGGTTCGCTGCCGCGAGCCCAGCCACCAAAAGCTTTCCGAATCGCGGCCTCCACGCCTTTGGGGTCAAAGCGCCCGGCAACATAGACGCGAGTGCGACTGGCGCCAAAGTTGGAGGAATAAAACTTCTGGATTTTTTCGAGAGAATAATTCTGAATCATCTCTTGTGTTGGGTAGAGGCGTCCGTAGGGATGGTCTGGGTACATGACCTTGAGGAATCGTTCAAGCACCATCGGCCTCGGTTGAGCCCTCTCGATGCTCAATTGTCTAAGTCGATCATTCTTCAGGCGACCGAGTTCCTTCTCGGGAATGAGTGGGTTCTGAGCAATATCTGCAAGGAGTTCAACGACCTCCGGCCCGAATTCTGAGAGCACATCACCGCTGATCGATGTCTGATTCTGGGTGACGGAGATGTTTATGTCGCCCCCCATCCGGGCAGCTTCTCGCGCGATGTCTTCGGCACTTCGAGATGTCGTCCCTTCTTTCATCAAGTCTCCAGTGAGGTCGGAGAGCCAGACCTCTTCAGCCGCTTCATTGATATTGCCGACGCCAACGACTACGCGTACTGTGACTTTTGGCAGCGTTCCATAAGACACCAACGTTGCTTTTAGACCATTATCAAGGGTGAAAGTTTGCTTGGCAGGGAGGCTAAAATCTTTTGGTTTCCCGCCTTCGGGGGGTGTCTGCTTCTGCGCAAGTGTTGTTGCTGCAAAGAGGATGCAGCAGCTAAGTAGAAGGCCTCTCATGCTCATCGAATATTTCCTCCTTTTAGGAACCAGATTTGGGTTGAACGGTTAAGACAGTCTCAGCTGTTAGCCGCAGGTATTCCTGTGCAGTGCGCAAGAGGAGGTCTGGCGTAACTTTGTTCATCTCCTCTTCTAACTTATTGATCCGTACTGGATCGTCATCAAATAGTGCAAGGGACGCAAGGAGATCTGCGCGTCCAAAACCAAAGAGATTCCCAAGCATATCATAAAAACTCGATCGGAATTTCACACGCGCGCGATCGAGTGTTGGCTTATCGACAGGCTTTATCCGCACTTCATTAATCACTTCATGAACTACATTCATAATCGAATCCGCTTTTACGTTGTTGTCGTGGAACAGGTACCCCATCCACAGCATCGGGCCGTTGTAGTTGAACATATTCCCGAGAAGGTTGATCCCGCCTTCGACAGCGTTGGTCAGACCCCTCTTTTGAACCAAAGCCTGTCGCAGCATACTGTCATCACCCTGAAGAAGAATTTGATCGAGTAAACCCATGGCGAAATACTCCGGCGTGTTTCGCTCGGGCATTTGGTAGGCGAATGCAAGCGCCGGCCGCGTGGCTAAAGTATCGACCTTGTTGGCCCTTTTGGTTTTGTCTTGCTTCGGCTCGCTCAAGTCGGGCTTGTTGGGCTGCTTGACCGAGGGAATATCCCCAAAGTATTTCTTGATCATCTCCTTTGCAGCCGCCGGGTCGAAGTCGCCGACAACCACAAGTGCCGCGTTGTTCGGTGCATAGTATGTATGAAAGAATGACTGCACGTCCTCGAGCGTTGCCGCATCAAGGTCCTTGAGATCCCCGTAAAAATTATGAGCGTTGTACCAATTAACGTTTGCATACTGTGGCATATCTAACCACGGGAATCCACCGTAAGGTCGATTGAGGACGTTTACCTTTACCTCATTCTTTACGACGCCCTGTTGATTTGTGAGGTTATCCTTCGTGATCGCCAGACCTCGCATTCGGTCGGCCTCCGCCCACAGGGCCGTCTCCAGCTTATGGGCAGGAAGGATCTCGAAATAGTTTGTGAAATCAAATCGTGTGGAACCATTGAGAACCCCGCCGTTACTCTGGACAAGACGAATGAATGCCATCTTCCCGAGATTCTGCGAACCCTGGAACATCATATGCTCGAATAGGTGTGCAAAACCTGTCCGAACCTTCGGCTCGATGCGAAAGCCGATGTTGTAATACACTGCTACCGTAACCGTTGGGGCAGTCTCATCTCGTGAGAGGACGACCTTCAAGCCGTTGTCGAGCTTGTAATATTCAATCGGAACACTAAACTTCGAGCTTTCCCGGTCATTAGAGAAGGCCAGAGTAACTCCCAG
>JAHEZR010000096.1 GCA_023251005.1 Ignavibacteriota bacterium
GAGACTCTCGCTAAGCAAAAGCTCAAGATGGTGGAAGCCAAGGAGACCGATGCGTGATGGCGATGACTGAGACTCCAGCTACACGAAAAGTGAAAGTAGCCCAAGCTGGAGTCGGCAATCACGGCCAGACAATCCGAAGTGCAGTTGCCGAAGCAGCAAATCTGGAGCTTGTCGCATGCTTCGATGTCAATCGTGATGAAGTGGAGAAAGTTGCAAAAGAGTTTCAATGCCGAGTAGCACACAGTTTCGAGGATCTCGCTGCGGATCCGGTAGCTGAAGCGGTTCTTCTCATCACACCAAATCATCTCCATTTTGCGCAGGTGATGCAGGCCTTTGCAAGGGGGAAACACGTCTTCGTTGAAAAACCTCTATCTACGACCGTGCGAGAAGGTGTGGAGATGGTCGCGAAAGCTGCCGAATCTGGTCTCACCCTTCAGGTGGGTCACAACACAAGGAAGAAGCGTGCGGTTAGAAAAGCCAAGTCTATCATTGAAGAGGGACGTCTGGGGACTCTGGTCTCAGTCGAGGCCAGTGTATCTTACAACGCAGGCTTGACAGCGACTTACCCAAAGTGGAAGGCAGACCGAGACAAATGTCCGCTGCTTCCCATGACGCAACTTGGCATTCATTTTATCGATGCATTTCACTATCTCATCGGTCCGATAAACAAGGTGCAATGCTTCGCCCGGCATGCTGCGATGGAGGGAGATGTCCTTGACAGCACAGCTTCCCTGATGGAATTTGAATCTGGTGTGATAGGTACGATGACTTCGCACTATGTCACCCCCGCAGTCTTCGAGATCAGGGTCTCTGGTACCGAAGGAATCGTCACAATGTACGACCAGTCCCTGAGGCTCGAAATTGATAAAGGGGGGAAGCAGGCCCGCGAACGATATGACTATTCTGATGAAGGTCTCGAAAGCTTCATCCTCGAGCTTGAGGAATTTGGAGATTGTATCCTCAAGGGAATAAAACCGGAAACAGATGGGATGGTGGGACTCCAGGCACTTGCCGTTGTCGAGGCAATGACCCTCTCAGTTGAGATCGGCCAAGTCGTTAAGGTGTCAGACATCTTCAATCGTTAAGAGCATGATCTGTTTGTCGTGATCATTTCCTTCCTTTCTTAATGAAGATTTACTCAGCTGTCAAATACTTACAAGCGATCATCATGCTGCTTGGTTCACTCTTAGTTGACCCTGGGAAAGAAGGTGCTAAAGCCGGAGAAAAGGATCGCGTTATCTACGCGTGCGTAATCAACAACAAGTCATATACGGTTGGAGCAGACAATCCGAGGACAGGATTGTTCTACACAAATAGCGGTGGTGGCGGGTGGCATCACATGGGTTGGACAAATGGCCGCGCTTTCGGGATTGCTGTGGACACTTCGACTAACCCAAATTCGATTTACATTGCTGAGGGAAACGGCGTTCACAAGTCCACTGATGCTGGGAAGACTTGGGCGATCAAGACCGGGTGGGAGATCACAGAAGTCCAAAAGATAATCATCGATCCAAAGAATCGAAATGTTCTCTACATCGCGACGCCCTATGGTGTGTGGAAAAGCAGCGACGGCGGAGAAAAGTGGGAAAAGAAGAATAAGGGATTAAAGGAAGTTAATGAGACCTTCGTAACCTCAGTCTTGGTGGACCGACAAAACACATCGAGGATTCTTATCAGCACTGAAAACGGAATCCTCGAAAGCACTGATGCAGGTGATTCATGGCACCCTCTTGCTCTACAGGGGAAGGCTGTTCGGAGATTGATTGATAGTCCCAACAAACCTGGACTCTTTCTAGCCGGGACAGAGGAAGACGGAATATTCTTTTCGAGAAATGCGGGGAAGACCTGGAAGAAGGGGAACCGTGGTCTAAAGCACAAGACTTTCTACGCATTGGCAGCCGATCTGCACAACTCAGAGAACTTCTACGCAGGTGGTTTCAAGACTGGGATCTACAAATCTATCGACGGTGGAAGGTCGTGGAAGAATTTTTCTCAGGGACTGACAAACCTCGATATACATTCGATTGCCACGTCGCCTTTGGACTCACGGATTGTGTACGCTGGCACAATTGGTGATGGCGTCTTCCAAAGCCTGGACGGCGGAGAAACCTGGAAGTTTATCGGCCTTGAAGGCTGTCAAGTCTGGGAACTTAAGATTTACTGAGAGAAGTTGCCTAACACATTGCGCCCATTCAATGAATAATAAGATGTTCTATCGATTCGTTCTGTTTTCCGTTTTCAATTTTGGATTTTTGATTTTCTCTGCTTTCTCTCACTCTTTCTCTCCAGAAACTTACGAAGAAGGTTATCGGGTCCGCCGTGATTCCCTCATCCGATATTACGCGAGTGCGAAGCACGTTTGGCTTGATGAAGTGGCCGCGAAGCTGGCCACTGGCGCCAATGTCGATTCGGCCTTGGCCCACTTCTCTCGATTGATGGATAATCCAAGAGGTGACATGTTCTGGATGTATCCGTTCATCGGTGCGTACCTCTATGGACAGGGGAGGATTCCTGATTCCCTGAAGCGCAAGGCCAGAGGAGTGTGGCGAACCTACACTCCCTATCGCGGTGACACGGAGAATCACTGGGTGATGTATTATTCCTCTCTCTATCTCGCAACACAAACGTGGCCGGGAGAAGATGGGTCACGTTGGTACAATGGGAAGAGCTCAGAAGAGAACTTCAGGGACTCCGAGGGATGGCTGAATCACTGGGTGAAGATTACTACGACGATCGGACAGGGGGAGTTCGACTCACCGGGGTACGGTGCGGTGTACCTCGTCTCGATGTTCCTCCTGTATGAATTCGCGATAGATCCGATCATGAAGCAGAAAGCGGGAATGATGATCGATTATCTTCTCGCGGACTTTGCCGTGGAGTATCTCAAAGGAAATTTTTGCGGCGCTCACAGCCGCGATTATCCAGAGGCCGTCGTGACGCCAACGTCGTCGGCGATGACGGCATTCGGGTGGTTATTCTTTGGGGATGCCCCGTTTATTCCACGAACTGAGACGCTCATTGCGGCGATGAGTTCCTATAGATTGCCGGAGATCATTTATCGCATAGCGACTGACCGGAGTCAGCCCTATGTTCACACCGAAACAAAACGAGTTCGGAACAAACTCCGCCACGATACTCGTCGAAATCCCCCAGTCTATAAGTACGCTTACATGACTCAGGACTACTGCCTCGGTTCGCTCGATGGCGGCATCATGCAGCCGATTCAACAGCACACGTGGGATGTAACGTGGGTCTCAAAGAAAACTCATAACACGCTCTTCACGATTCATCCGTACTATTCGGGAGTTGAATTGGCACATTTCTTTCCGGAAGAAACAAAGCTCATGGTAGACGCAGTCGTTTCCTCGAAAGGAACATACGACAAAGAAGATAAATGGACGGGGAGCTCGCCCTACGAACAAACATTCCAGCATAAGAATGCAATCATCGTACTTTACAACATCGAGCGGGGAACGCACTTCGAGCATATCGACGGATTTTTCACCAAGGATTTCGCTGAACGAATCGTCGATCAGACGAATTGGATTTTCTGCCGCGATGGAGATGTCTACATCGCGTACTTCCCCTTGAAACCGTATGAATGGATACAGGATTCAATGAACTACAGGATTAGAAGCCGGGATCTCAAGAATGGCTGCATTGTCGAAGTCTCCTCGGCACGGGAAGTTGGGAGCTTTGAAGAATTCAGGAAAAGGATCAAAGGGACGAAGATCGATTACAAGGACTTTGACAACAAATTGAACCTTCGTCATACGACAATTTCTGGCGACAAAATGGAGTTTACGTATGGAGGCAAACGAATCCTGAATGGAAAGGCAGTCGATTTCCACTCGTACAAGCTTTTCAAAGGGCCATATTTGCAAGCTGACATCGGCAGTGAGAAACTGAAGATGACCTACGGAGACCAATATCGAATTCTGAATTTCAAGTCAGTAACCATCGAGACCAACGCGAACACACAGTGAAAGAGTGATCGATGACGTCGAAGGAACGCGTGCAACGGACTTTCTCGCATCAAGAGCCAGACAGAGTCCCGATTTTTGAAATCGGTTTTAATTCACCGGCTGCATCTGAAATTCTTGGCCGAAATGCGTGGGTAGGAATTGGTGGCCATGTTCGCGCCGAGATCTGGAATCAACTACGCAGCGAAGGTCGACAGCGAGAGTTCATTTCTAAGCAGATTGACGACTACATCGACCTCTACCGGGAGCTTGAGCTTGACATACTTCCCACCGCGGTTTACCCTGCCGACCCGCCGGTTCCCATGCTGATTGAAGAGAATACTTGGAGGTATGAGGATGATAAGACGGGCTCTTGGTCCGTGTATGTTTATGAACCATCAAGCGACATGTATGCGGAAATCGATTCCGATCTCGCACAAGAAGGGATACCAGCTTTTGAGAGAATGGTGAAGAGACTCGAGACGACTCCATACAGCAGGGATGATTATGATTTTACCCAGGTCGACTATGCAGTGAGAGAAGTCGGGAAGGAAATGTGCATCCTCGGAAGTGCAGATTTCGGGTTCCCCGGAGCATCCTGGCTGATAACCTTCCTCGTTGCACTGAAAGAGCGTCCCGATCTCGTTGATCGCTTCCTCAGTGTTCAGCTCGAGCGTACCCTTTTCGTGGCAGAGGAGCAGCTTCGGCGTGGAGTCACCCTCATGTGGGGCGGTGTAGATATCTGCTATGGCGAAGGTCCTTTGTTCTCACAAGAGATGTTCCGAAGATTCTTCTCGCCACGTTTGAAGGCGATTACAGACCTGTGCCACAAATACAATGTTCCCTATTTCAAACATACTGACGGTAATATCCGCTTGATTGAAGAAGCGCTCCTCCTGGAGTGCGGCATCGATGGCCTT
>JAHEZR010000097.1 GCA_023251005.1 Ignavibacteriota bacterium
TGGAGAGAAAACTGTCGTGAATTTGTTCCTATCTCCTCCGTTCGCTCTTTGTCTCTGAAGAACGTCACGACTGGCGCGACTTGCTTCACAGACGGGAGGGAAGTTATTAAACTCACGTCCTCGAGTGAAAGATACGCGCTGATGGCGTTGAGCCAGCGGGACGTGACGTGCGGGATAATGCCTCGCTTTGTGAGTATATCAACATACGGTTGATAAACCGGTAGATCGCTACCATCGACAAGCCTTCCTTCACTCAAAACCTTTCCCCGTCGTTGAAGGGCCCTATCGCTTAGAACCGCCTTCGCCGATTTATAGAGTGCTGACCCTTTCTGTAACGGGCCCACCTCCGCTGTTTGTGGTCCTTTATCCTGAAAATAGACCCAATACTTCTTCCTGGGAGCCCCCTGCTCCTGGCCTAGAACTGGGGAGAGAAAAGGAGAGAGTGAAAAAAGGAATGACAGAAAAACGTATCCCGGCTTCAACAGCACGAAATTCCTCATCACAGGGAATCGCTCTTCAGGAGTTGTTCGACGATCTGAATGTGAGTGACCCCATCAGCTTCGGCGTTAAAGTTAGGGACTATCCGATGCCGCAAAACGGGGCCTGCCATCGCTCGAGTATCATCGATGTCCGGCGTGTGACGTCCATCGAGGATTGCCTTTGTCTTCGCGCCAAGAATCAGATACTGCGACGCCCGCGGGCCTGCGCCCCAGCTGAGCCAGTCTTTGATGAATTTCGGCGCTGTTGAAGCGCGTGGGCGACTCATCGTTACCAGCTTCACGGCGTGCTCAATGACATTTTCGGCTACCGGTACCAAGCGCACGAGATCCTGATAGCGAATGATCTCCTTCGCACCAAGAATATGGTGGAGTTTCGGATCATAAGGACTTGTCGTTGACTTCACAATGCTCACTTCTTCGTGAAATTCTGGATAATCGATCCATAGATTGAACATGAAGCGATCCAGCTGGGCTTCTGGAAGTGGATACGTACCCTCCTGCTCGATTGGATTTTGTGTGGCAAGGACGAAGAACGGCTCCTCGAGCGTGTACGTCTGACCGGCAGCGGTCACGCGATGCTCTTGCATCGCCTCAAGGAGTGCGGACTGTGTTTTCGGTGGTGTCCGGTTGATCTCGTCTGCAAGGACGATGTTTGCAAAAACTGGGCCATGAACAAAACGGAAGGTCTTTTCACCCGTGGATGTGTTTTCGACGATGATCTCTGTTCCGGTAATGTCGCTCGGCATCAAGTCGGGTGTAAACTGAATCCTGTTGAACTTTAGGTCGAGCACCTCGGCGAGCGTCTTGATGAGTAGGGTCTTTGCAAGTCCAGGAACGCCTACGAGCAGACAGTGTCCACGCGCAAGCAGAGATATGAGAAGCTGCTCAACAACTTGATCCTGGCCAATGATGACCTTGGCGATTTCCCTCTTGATCTCAAGGAACGACTCTTTGAGCTGGCGCGCCGATTCAACATCGCCCAGGGTTTGATGTTCGATCTCTCTATTCAATTTTCCCTCTTGTTCTCTTCTGAAGAAATCGTCGCTTCAAGCTAAATGAAAGCAATGGCAGGATCAAAAGCAAGGACGATAAGCTGTCGCTGATAGACCTCATGGAGAGATTTTCTTCCCATCAGCATCTACAACCTCAACGGATCCAAACCGCTGAAGCTTCGGCGCAATCTCCTTGGAATTCCCAGAAACAACAATTGCAATGCGATCTGGATGAAGGCGTGCTTTCGCCGCCTTAAGCAAATCATCTGCGGTGATGGCGTCAACGCGGTCATTGAATGTGTCGTAGAAATCTCGTGGTAGATCATAAAGCTCGAGGTCGATGGCCTTGCTCGCAATCTGATTCGGTGTTTCAATCTGCAGCGGAAAGCTTCCGACGATGAATTTCTTCACCGTCTCTAACTCCTCGGGTGTGACAGTTGATGTCCGGATTCTCTGGAGCTCATAGAGAATCTCAGTGACAGCTGAATCCGTCACTGCGTTTCGGACATCCGCTGAGGCAACGAACGGGCCTGGAAATTTCCGCACATCAAAGCCCGTCTGCGCTCCGTACGTGTATCCTTTCCCTTCACGAAGATTGAGGTTGATTCTCGAGTTAAAATACCCGCCGAGAAGTGTGTTCAGAACGACCACCGGTATAAAATCGTCTGACTTCCGTGCGATACCAACATGCCCGACCCGGATCGCCGATTGTACCGCTTCCGCTTTCTCTACAACGTAAACGGCTGTTTTGCCGAGATCCCTCGGTTCCTGTACCGACTTATTCGGCAACGGCCGTCGCTCCCATGCACCAAAGAGCCTTTCAATTCTGGGCATAACCTCGCCTGCAGTGATGTCGCCAACGACTGCAAGGATCGCATTGTTCGGAAGAAAGTGTGCTTTGTGAAACCCGACAAAATCTTCCCGCGTGAGAGCTTTGACCGACTGCTCGGTTCCGATCTGGGGTTTTGCGTATGGATGCCCATCAAAAACCGCCGCATTGAGTTTTGCTTCGGCAAGATAGCCTGCATCATCCCTCCGCTGTAAAAGAGCTGTGAGCCGCTGCTGCCGAACTCGCTCGATTTCCTCTGGCGAAAAAATTGGGTCGAGTGTTATGTCAGCGAGGAGAGACGTACCCACGTCGAGATGCTTCTTCAGGACACTTGCGCTAGCGTAGGTCGCATCCCAATCCGACCCAGAGACAAGTTGTCCACCGACATAATCAATTTCCTCCGCGATCTGCACTGCAGAACGGGTCTTCGTTCCTTTCGCGAGGAGCTCTCCGGTGAGGTTTGCCAGTCCGGGGAGGTCTCCATCCTCCGCCGATCCGCTCTTCACGAGAAATCGGATAGATACAATCGGCTGCTCGTGATGTTCAATGATGAGAACGCGGAGACCGTTGGGAAGATTCTTCGTCGTATAGGAAGGAAAAGAAATCTTTTTCGCTGGCTTCGGCTGCGGTGGCGGCATGTTCGACTGGCATCCTAAATAATTCGAGAAAAAAAAGAAGCTCGCGAAAGCGAGCTTCGCGATTCGAACCATCTCAGGAACTCCATGTTGAAACAGAACTGTACCCTCGCACTATAGATTTTACCACTCGAACAGACATCACGGCGACGAGGAAACCCCGCTCTTCGGGATATAGTGCAACACGGTGCGATTGCCTTTCGTCAGGTATTGTTTTGCAACCCTCTGGATATCATCGGGCGACACCTGCAAGTAGCGTTCGATTTCCTTGTTCAGCTGATGCGGATCACCGCGCAGGGTTGTATAGTGCGCCAGCAGATCCGCCTTCTGATCGACCCGCTGTTTTCCAAAGGTCATCGCCGATTCTGTTTGGTTCTTTACCTTCTGCAGGTCTTTCTCGCTCACCAATTTGGATTTCAGCGATTCAAGTTCTCGTTCGATTTCTTGCTCAAGCGTGTCGGCGCCGAAGCCCTTCATGGCCGTCACACTGAAGAGAAGAAGGCCTGGCTCTTCCATCGCGATGACATAGGCTTCGACGTCCTGTGCAATCTTTTTTTCGTAAACTAAGTTGTGGTAAAGCCTCGAACTTTCTCCCGAAGCAAGGATGTTGCTCAGCAGCGCAAGGGGATAAAAGTCCTTGTGCCCGTCCTCCGGCACACGATAGGCAACAAAAAGCCCGGGAAGCTGAACATTGTCGGGGACGACCTCCCGCTCTTCGGACTTCTGTCGTCCCTCCACAGCAGTGACTCTTGGGATCTGGTCTCTCCCTTCCGGAATCTTGGAGAAATGTTTCTCAACAAGTTTTCTTGCCTCACCCAGATCAATATCACCAGCAATTACAAGCGTGGCGTTGCTCGGAGCGTAGAATGTCTTGAAGAAATTCTGTACGTCCTCGAGTGTCGCGCGATCAAGATGCTCCATGAATCCGATGATTGGCCATCGGTAAGGGTGTTTCTTATATGCGTGGGCAAAGATTTTTTCCTCGGCGGTTCCGTAGGGGCGGTTATCTACTCTCCATCGCCTCTCTTCCTTCACCACTTCACGCTGAGTACGGATGCCAACATCCGTGATGTTCAGACCGGTCATTCGATCTGCTTCGAGCCAAAGGGCAAGCTCGAGCTGATTCGAGGGAAGGACTTCATAGTAATTTGTCATGTCCCACGTTGTGTAGGCATTGTCCCACCCACCTGCTTTTGTGATGTACTGATCGAATTCTCCCCTTTTGACGTTGGGAGAACCGTCAAACATCAAATGCTCGAAGAGATGCGCGAAGCCTGTTTTGCTAGAATCTTCGTTCTTCGATCCAACTCGGTAGGCAACATCGACGGCAACGATCGGTGTTGAGTGATCTTCGTGCAGGATCGCTCGCAATCCATTGTTTAATGTGAACTCTGTGAATTCGACCTGTCCGACCTGGGCGTGACTTTCCATTCTCAAGATGAGATTAGTGATTGCGGTAATGAATAATAGTCCGCGGAGAACGTTGATACGCATCTTCTTTTCCCAACCATCTTTCCGCAGTCTTGAGTTCCGGGATGCTTGTCTAGCTACAAACGCGTCTCCCAATAAATGCTCTTCCTGAGCTCGTCGAGCCACGCGGCGTATTCCTTGTTCCGTTTGAAGCCCAAGGCAAACTGCTCTATACGCTTCCAATCTTCAGTCAAACTTAACTTGTGCGCGGGTGTCCGCTTTCGAAGAAGAACAATGTGATACCCATATCCTTTGCTCAGCGTAACCTTTGCAGGGTCGCTGATCTTCCCGGGCGAAATTGAGATCACCGTGGCGAGGAAATCCGGCTGAAGCTGTTCGATGGATACGGTCCCGAGATTGCCCCCGAGGGCCGACGACTCTTCATCCCCAGAAAACTTCTTCGCCAATTCTGCGAAGCTCTCCC
>JAHEZR010000098.1 GCA_023251005.1 Ignavibacteriota bacterium
TCCTGACCCTCGGACTGCTCTTCAGCACGAACTTGTTCCCCTATCTGAAGTCTTTTATGCGAGAGCCGGAATTGCTTTTCTACCTTCTCGTGGCTATCTATTTTCTATACAATTTCAAGATTGAGGGCAAGCCGAAATACCTTTTTTACTCGGGTCTGTTTTGTGGGCTGGGATTTCTCACGCGGGTGACTTTCGTCATAAACTTTCCCTTCCTCCTTCTCTACCTCCTCGCTGCTCATCGCGAGGCACCGCAATTCGAACCCGGAAAGAAAACACCTGCACTCTCTGCTCTCTTGATGTTTTCCTTGTTCGTTGTTGTGGCAATCGGTGTGAATTTTGCCTATGATTATGTTCAGTTTGGAAATATCCTCACAACTGGATATTCCGGAAGAGGAGGATTCACCACGCCGATCTTTGTTGGTCTCTATGGACTTCTCTTCAGCTCCGGAAAAAGTTTCTTTCTCTATGCACCGCTTTCCATCCTCGCGTTCGCATCGATCAGATATTTCAGTAGAACAAACAGGATGGAACTATATCTATTCGCCGCGCTTTTTCTCGTTAACCTCGTGTTCTTCGGAAAGTTTGTTGCATGGGCGGGAGATGGCAGCTGGGGTCCGCGGTATCTAATTCCAACGCTACCTTTCCTTCTTCTTCCGATTGGAGCATTGATTCAGGAAAGCAAAACTTGGAAAAGGATTGCGCTTGGCTTGGCTGCGGTCGGCCTTGTAATTCAAATCGGTGGGATCTCGATTTATCTCGGAAACTACATGAGAGAAACTGGGGAGTTTCCGTACACGAAAACTTTTGATGATCCCGAATTTCTCTACAAGTCTCACTTCATTCCAAATTACTCACCGGTTGTTGGGCACTGGAAAATGCTTTTGAGAAATGTACAGGTGAACTTCTCGGATAGCAGGCCCCGGTTTACTGTAATGAATTCAGAAGAGCGAATTCCGCTCTCGGCCGAAGACAAAGTGAATCTGTTGTATACTTTAGATTTTTGGTTTATGTATGCATCTTACGCTGGAATTCATTTCGGAAATATTCTGCCCCTGGCAATTCTCCTGCTGGCTCTCAGTACAACGTTTGGATACAAAACTTGGCGGGCCCTTTCAACTAGCGTCTCCATCAATAGGGGAAAATATCCGGCTTGAGAAAGAACTTTACACAACTTCACCTTGATCCCGCGCTAGTGTAACCCTCAATGACAAAAGATAAGAAACCTGACCGTAAGCACTTGGAGCAAAAGTCCGATATGAATTGGTTCAAAAACCTCTCAAGCGGAAGAAAGGATTTCCTCTCGATCCTTTTTCTGTACCTCCTTGTCCTTGTGCTATTTAACAGGATCCTCTTCAGTAACATGATTTTTTCTGATTCCGGGGATACCGCGGCTGCTCAGAGTTGGGCACAGGCGGGAAAATACCTGGAAGAGCAAGAGAAGATTGAGCCGCAGTGGTTTCCTTTTGTCTTCAGTGGAATGCCGAGCTTTGGAAGTTTGGCCTACGGACCACGGGATGTAAGTTATCTTCAGCACCTCGTCCATCTTGCCGGCAAGCTCCTTTTCATCAATGCGGAAATGAGCTGGCTTGTGCTCCATTATTTCCTTGCTGGGCTCTTCATGTTTTTCCTCTTACGCTTCGAGGGCTTCAGGCACGCTCCATCGCTGGTCGGGGCTATCACATTTGCCTTCTCACCCTATGCCGTTGGTCTTGCCGGTGGAGGACATGGCTCGAAACTTATGGCCCTGAGCTATCTGCCGCTCGTTTTTCTCTTCACAGACGCTCTGTTTCGGAGAAGAAATCTCCTTTCTCTTGGCCTCTTTTCGGCTGCACTCGGAACGCTTTTTCTCACCGGCCACGTTCAGATGGTGTTTTATGTTCTTCTTGTCGTGGGGCTTTACTCTCTTTACGAGATTATTCAAGATCTCCGAATCGAAGCGCCACTCGCCGTGAGAAAAGCAGGCCTGTTTACCACCGGCCTCGCAATCGGATTCGCCATCTCCGCCTTCGTGTATCTTTCTGTGCAGGAGTATGCTCCCTTCTCCATTCGCGGAGGGGGCGAAGCTGGTGCATCGGGTGGCCTGACTTACGATTATGCCACCAATTGGTCGTTTCATCCGTTCGAGATCATGAACTTTCTCCTCCCTTCCTTTTTTGGTTTTCGCACTCCTTACTACTGGGGATGGATGCCGTTCACGGAGTCGAGCGTGTACATTGGACTCGTGCCGCTTATTCTCGGGGCAGTCGCTCTCCTCTACAACCGCACTAGGATGACAATCTTTCTTGCGATTCTTTCCGTTGTGATTTTTGTTCTCTCGTTTGGAAAACATTTCCCAATTCTCTACGATCTTCTTTTTAACTATCTACCTTATTTCAATAAGTTCCGTTCACCTTCGATGATTCTTCACCTGATTCCATTCACATTCGGATTCTTAACTGCCTATGGAATGTCCTTTCTTCTAGAGATTTCAAATCACGAAAAGGGGATCAATGTCGCAAAGCTGAAAAAGGGTCTTCTCGTTACGTTAGTGATCATCGGGGTAATTCTCGTCATCGGA
Source organism: Ignavibacteriota bacterium (assembly GCA_023251005.1). Next base: position 2,558 of record JAHEZR010000098.1, read on the forward strand.
TTCCTTGCAGGCAGCGTGCTCTACGATTCACTCTCTGGATTTATGTTCGAAAAGGAGGGACAGCTTGAGCAGATTCGAGCCCAATACGGACAGCAGGCACAACAAGTGCTTCAGCAACTTAAAAAGACTCGCTTTGATTTGTTTTGGAACGGAAGTGAAATCCCCGGAGTGGGATACATCTGGCATGGGTACGTGCGGTTTGCACTTTTTGCAGGCGCTGCGTTGGGACTCATTCTGCTCTGTTTGAACCGCAAAGTAAAAGCCGGCACGTTCTCCGTGGCAATGGTAGCACTTCTTGCCATCGACCTTCTCATCATCGACGGAGATTTCATTCATCCAAAACCAAACACGGCACTGAAACAGCAGTTCCAACCCGACGAGACGATCCGGTTTCTGAAAGCGGATAGCTCACTCTATCGAATTCTTCCTCTGGGACAGGAGCTGTTCCAAGATAACACCTACATGTATCATCTCATTCGGTCAGTCGGAGGCTACAGCCCCGCAAAACTTAAGATCTACCAGGAGGTTTTAGATTCCTGTTTGTTTCGCGGCTGGGAGAAAGATTTCCCGTTGAACATGAATGTTCTGAACATGCTCAATACGAAGTACGTCCTTTCCCTCGGCAGATTGCCCGAGGATAAATTCCAGCTTGTCCACGTCGATAGGGCAAAGTCGCTTGTCACAAGCCTAAATCCCAACTACTTGCCGCGAGCGTTTTTCGTTGGTGAAGTAATCGTCGCCACGAACAAAGCTGAGATTCTTGGGTTGCTTGACTCTCCAACCTTCAATCCACGACATCAGGCAATTCTTGAGAAAACTCCGTCACCAATGCCGCTTAAACCCGATACAAGTTCAGCAGAGGTCACGAAGTTCCATGCTCATGAGATTATCATCGAGACATTTTCAAACAATACTTCTCTTCTGGTCCTCAGTGAGGTCTACTACCCGAAAGGCTGGAGAGCATATGTGGATGAAAAGGAAACAGAAACCTATAAAACGAATTATATCCTTCGATCGGTTATCGTACCGGAAGGCAAGCACACGATTGTCTTCCGATACCATTCGACAACGTATGATCAAGGCTTGCTAATAAGCTCAATAGGGTGGGGCATGAGCCTCCTTCTCATAATCGTTGGAGCAGCGCCACACCTGTGGAAGAAGAAAGATTCTGTTTTTAGATGGAAGAAAAAGAATTGATGGGATTGCTGAGCAATTGGCTGTCCGAAAGCGATGGCCGACGATTTCAGAGGAGGAGTGGGGTCTGTTGATTAATTTCCACTCCCTCTGTATATTGTCGAAAACTTAATCGAAAAAATGGACACGCTCACGCTTGCACAAATTGGTGTCGGCAACTGGGGAAGGGCTCTTCTGAGGAATTTTTCTTCGCTTGAAGGCGTTCGTGTCAAAACACTCTGCGATGCGAAGCCTCAGATGCTGGAGAAAGTTCGTTCAGAACACCCAGGTGCTATCTTCACAACAAGCGTTGATGAAGTTTTGAATGACAATGAAGTCACGGCAATAATAATTTCAACTCCCTCGACCGAACACGCTCGGCTTGCAGTATGGGCTCTCAAAGCTGGAAAACACGTGTTCGTGGAAAAACCGATGGCGCTGACTACGACAAGTGGACGAGAGATCGTCGATCTGGCCAAGGAGCGAAAGAAGATCGTCATGGTTGGGCATCTTCTCCGTTATCATCCAGCCTACTTGAGAGCCGCTGAAATTGTCGCGAGCGGTGAGCTGGGTGAAATCTATTACATGTACTCCACCCGCGTCAACCTCGGTGTTTACCGTGATATGGAAAACGCCCTCGTCAGCCTCGCTCCCCATGACATTACCACTGCATTCATGTATCTGGGTGATAACGTTTTGTCTGTTTCAGCGCGGGGAAATTCCTATCTCAAGTCCCAGATCGAAGACGTCGTCTTCGTCGATATCGAATTTGATAACAACCGAATGGCTCATCTGCACGTCAGCTGGCTGGACCCCCACAAAATCCGGAAAACGACGATTGTGGGAAGCAAAAAGATGGCAGTGATCGATGATATGGAGCCTTCCGAGAAAGTAAGGATCTATGATAAGGGATTCACCGCACCAAAGGAGTATGCCTCGTATGGTGAGGCATTAGCAATCCGTGGTGGGAGCGTCGTTAGTCCTTACGTTGAAGCGGTTGAGCCATTGAGGGTTGAGTGCCAACACTTCATTGAGTGTCTCCGAAAGGGCAGTACACCTCTCACGGACGCTATGGATGGTCTCAGGGTAGCGCAGGTTCTCGAGGCGGCACAGACCTC
>JAHEZR010000099.1 GCA_023251005.1 Ignavibacteriota bacterium
CGTGCTGATATTCTTGCTGAATGATTTTTTGAGAAGAGACAGACTATGTTAGGAGAAACGACAAGTGACTAGAAAAAAATTGAGTGAGGAAAGTGAACAAAATCTTTCCGCCGGGGAAAAATCGGAAGTGAGGAGCGTGACTTACATTCCCGAGACTTTGCCGGTGATTCCCCTACGGAATTCAGTCTTCTTCCCGCGGCAAGTGCTGCCCCTTTCAGTTGGGCGAGAGAGCAGCATCAAAGTCGTTGAAGAAGCGAACCGTGAGAATTCTTTCGTCCTCATCCTCGCTCAACGCGATGGAACAGTGCACAGCCCAACACCGACTGACCTCTATCATGTAGGGACCGTTGCAAAGATCTTGAGGATTTTCAACCTTCGCGATGGGTCCAAGAATGTTCTCCTCCAGGGTCTCCACAGAGCCCGACTACTGACATCCGTTCAGACTGAGCCTTTCTTTCGGGCTGCTGCCCAGCGCATGGACGATGAAGTGCCGGGAGGAACTGAAGTCGAAGCTCTGGTCACGACAGTCAAGAGCCTTTTCCACGATGTCGTTCAGCTTGCGCCGGACCTTGGCGAGGAACACCTCTCCGTGGTTCTCAACATGGAGGATGCAGGTGGGGTAGCCGATATTGCCACCTCTCTTGTGAGTGTCCCCACGCAGGAGAAGCAAGAGATTCTCGAAACTCTGAGCGTCAAGACACGGCTGGAGAGAGTCCATATCATGCTAAGCAAGCTTGTCCAGCGACTTGAGATCGGAAGCAAGATTCGTTCGGATGTTCAGGATGAGATCAACAAGAATCAGCGTGAATTTTACCTGCGCGAGCAGTTGAAGGCCATCCAAAAAGAACTGGGTGAGGACAGTGAGAATCTTGAGACCAAAGATTTGCGTCAGCGAATGGAGAAGGCCAACCTGCCAGAGGAAGCACGTAAAACTGTGGAAAAGGAACTTGATCGTCTTTCGAAGATGCACGCTTCCTCAGCCGAGTACACGGTCGCACGCACATACATTGAGTGGCTGTTAGACCTGCCGTGGTCAATCTCCACAGATGACAATTTGGAAATTTCGAAGGCACGCGAAATGCTCCAGCGCGATCACTTTGGTTTGGAGAAAGTGAAGAAACGCATCCTGGAGTACCTCGCTGTTCGTAAATTGAAAAACGACATGCGAGGACCCATCCTTTGCTTCGTCGGTCCTCCCGGAGTTGGAAAAACGTCACTTGGACGCTCAATCGCAAATGCGCTGGGGAGAAAATTCGTTCGTATCTCGCTAGGCGGAGTCCATGATGAGGCAGAGATTCGTGGTCACCGGCGAACATACATTGGCGCGCTACCCGGCCGAATCATTCAGGGAATCAAGAAGGCTGGATCGAACAATCCAGTTTTCATGCTCGACGAGGTGGACAAGATCGGGATGGATTTCCGAGGCGATCCATCCTTTGCACTCCTTGAAGTACTCGATCCGGAGCAGAATTTTTCCTTCAGCGACCACTACATCGAGGTTCCATTTGATCTCTCAAAGGTCCTCTTCATAGGAACGGCAAACCTGACCGAGCCGATCCCAGCGCCGCTGCGAGACAGGATGGAGATCATCGAGATCCCCAGCTATATTGAGGATGAGAAACTCTTCATCGCAAAATGGTTCCTCGTCCCGAAGCAGCGCGCCGAGCATGGTTTAACAGAAGAGCTGATTCAGTTTGACGACGAAGCAATTCGGAAGACCATCAGTGGCTACACGAGAGAGGCTGGAGTCCGAACACTCGAACGCCGCATCGCAGACATCTGCCGCGGCATTGCAAAAGAGGTTGCCGAGGGCGGGAGAGAGTCGACTCTCGTTATCCAGGAAGTTCTACCGAAGTATCTTGGCCCACAAAAATTCTTCCCAGAAGTTGCGGAGCGAATCAACAAGCCCGGCATCGCCACTGGTCTGGCCTGGACACCTGTCGGTGGTGATATTCTCTTCATCGAAGCGACAAAGATGAAAGGGAAAGGAAACCTCATCCTTACCGGACAGCTTGGGGATATCATGAAAGAATCGGCACAGGCTGCGCTGAGCTATATTGCTTCACAAGCGGAACGGCTTGGAATCGATGAGTCGTTCAAGGAGAAGTTTGACATTCACGTACACGTTCCTGCTGGGGGAACGCCAAAAGATGGCCCATCGGCGGGGATAGCGATCCTTTCTGCACTAACATCTCTGTTAACCGGACGCCTGGTGCGCAATGACCTTGCCATGACGGGAGAGATTACGTTACGCGGCGCAGTCTTACCTGTGGGCGGGATTAAAGAGAAAATTCTCGCCGCACACCGCGCAGGGATTAAGTCGATTATACTGCCAGAGAGAAATCGACTCGACTTAGAGGAAATTCCTCCGAAGGTTGTGGCGAGCCTTCAGTTCAATTTCGTCAAAGAGATGGACGAGGTCGTACGATTGGCACTCCAGCCTCAGGATGGCAAGCCGCTCGATAAATCCACACGGTCGAAGATCCCTTTGGAAGAATACAAGCCGACTCCCCAGGCGCTAACTGACACCGAGGAACTCACGAGAATTTCCACTTCTAACTAAACCCACAATGGGATGGTCATGCGGTTGGGCATCTCACCGGGAGCTTCTCTCCCCCTCAATGCTTTGATTTTGACCGAAGCATTCCGTATCATTCGCCATCGCAGGTCAACAAAGTCAGCCGGCTAAAAGAAGATCCTCTTGCTCAAACTGAACACCTGAGCTCGCAAAATCGCATGCCGAGACTCAACCTTGAGAGATTGCCCGCGGGACCAATGATTGCTGGAGGCATGGTTTTGCTTCTCGCAATCGGCTGGCTTGACCATCGTACCGGTCCCTACATTTCCTTTGCAATTTTCTATCTGCCGCCTATCGCGTTGGTAGCGTGGTTCGGAGGAAAGTGGTTTGGCATCCTCGCAGCACTCGAAGGAGCCGCTATCTGGTTTGCTGCGGATTACTTCGCGGCGATTCCGATATCTTTTTTATTTCATCTCTGGAATGCCTTCGCCAGGTTCACTATTTTTCTTATCGCGGCACTCTTTGTAAGATCCGTATGTCTGCAGCTCACGGGACTTCAGAAAAGCCTCAATCAGAAGACGAAAGAGGTAGAGACTTTCCACAGGCTTCTGCCCATCTGCTCATACTGCAAACGCATTCGTGATGAGCAGGGGAACTGGCAGCAGCTTGAGGTCTACGTCAGAGATCGGATGGATATGGAATTCAGCCACAGCATTTGCCCGGACTGTGCAGAAGAGCATCATGGAAACTAATCACTTTAAGTGGCATCACTCTCCTTATTCTTCCAGAGCATACCAAGTGTCCAGATGATGAGAGAAGCAAGCAAACCCGGATACATCGGCTCGATGTCAAAAAAGTAATTAGGATTTTCCACACCTCCATTCAATTGTCCGTAGATCAAGCTCACCAAAGAAGTTAGACACCCGAGAAGCATCGTAGGGAAAGCCCACCGCGCTGAGACTTTCAACCGATCAAAGTAGCTTGTGACGAGTGGTAGAAGCAACCCCGGGATAATCGCCGTCCCAATAATATACCAGAGCCTCACCACAGATGGGACAAGAAGCGCAAGGACAACCGATAGAACGCCGCTGACAACAAGTCCAATCTGCGTGTACCTTTGCACCATAGCCTGTTCGGTTTCCCTACGGATCTTGCAGATAAGATCCCTTCCAAAAGAGATCGCTGAGATGAGCGACAGACTACTCAACGTCGACATGATAGTTGCGAGCATCCCTATGTAGAAGAGCCCCTTGTAGACATCGGGGAGCGTTACTTCAGCGAGAAGCGGATAGGAAAACATTGGCTGTTCCAGGTGGGGAAGAGCCGCTCTTGCATAGAGTCCCGCTGTGCTCGTCATGAAGTCGAAGACAAACCAAAAAAGAATAGAAACAAGAACCCCCCACTTTGCGACCTTCCCATCTCTCGCCGCATAACAACGCTGATGAAACGCGGGGTCAACGAGCGTCCAGAGTGCAATGAAGAACCAGACGAGAATGTATTGCGCCGTGTTTCCCCCATGCCACGACAAGTGGAGAGCCGGCACATTACTTCTTATGAATTCAATTCCACCAAACTTGCTGTGCGCGAAAGGAAGGATGACAGCAAATCCAAAAAACATCAGAAGGAATTCAAAGGCATTTGTGTAGATGTCTGACCGTAATCCGCCAAGATAGAGAAAAGACGTCGTAAGAACCGTGCAAAGGATAATGCTTAGAGTGAGATCCCATCCAAACATCAACTGAACGAGTATGCCCAACATCAAAACGTATGCCGCTGGGGTCGTCAGCACGAAGGTCAAGACTGCACCGAGAATAGCGGTCTTGCGGTCATAAGAAACCTCGAGTTTGTCGGGAATTGTGTAGAGGCTTGTGGCACGTATGGGTCCGGCGAGAAGAAAGGCAAAGAGGAGAGCAAAGAAATAATATGGAACGCCGAAGACAACCCAGTTGGAAATTCCAAAGCGGTAGGAAAACTCACCGACGCCAAGAATCCCACCGTACCAAGTCGAAACCAATGTTGCGACGAACATCGGGAGCGTGAGGGTGCGACCGGCAAGGAGGTATTGATCGAGACTACGCTTTTCTCGGCCGGCAGAACGGAAACCGATGAAAACAACTACCGCAAAATATAAGCCCACAAGAATTGAATCAACAAGGCTGAGATGAACCATTGGGTTTACATTCCTGCGGACTTACGTCTCTCTTCCAAACAGCCTAATCAGTAATAGCTTTCCCCGACGAACGCGGATCTCTACAGTTCCCCCAGTTGACATATTACTCACCCCCTGACTGCCGATCTCCAAATTCTCATTCTTTAAT
>JAHEZR010000015.1 GCA_023251005.1 Ignavibacteriota bacterium
GCCCCGCGTTTGTTGCCAGCGTTGCGTATATGGATCCCGGAAATTTCGGTACGAACATTCAAGGTGGATCAGATTTCAATTATGACCTCCTCTGGGTGTTGCTGTGGAGTAATTTGATGGCAATTCTCATCCAAGCGCTTTCGGCAAAGCTTGGGATCGTCACAGGAAAGACGCTTCCTCAGAACTGTCGACAACATTTCTCGCGACCGACCAACCTCTTTTTCTGGATCATGGCAGAGGTTGCTGCGATGGCAACGGACTTAGCCGAATTTCTTGGTGGTGCTCTCGGCTTTTACTTATTATTTCATATTCCTATGTTTCATGCGGCTTTGCTTACTGGCGTCGTAGTATTTGTGATTCTTGCCGTTGAGCGCCACGGATTTCGAAAATTGGAATACGTCATTATGGGATTCGTCGGGATGATTGCGATTTCGTACGTCATAGAAGTAGTGTTGGCAAAACCCGAGTGGAGTCAAATTCTCTATCACGTAACCGTACCGAAAATCACCGCGAACAGTATTTACGTTGCGGTGGGGATGTTGGGTGCAACGGTGATGCCCCACGTGGTGTATCTGCACTCTGCCCTTGTCCAGCATCGTTTGACCACTGATGATCTTTCTCACAAAACCAAGCACTACCGATTCGAAGTGATCGATGTTCTCCTTGCCATGAACAGCGCATGGTTAATCAATTCTGCGATGATTATTATGTCTGCTGCAGTTTTTTTTCGCAATGGAATTCCGGTGCAATCGATTGAACAAGCACACGAAACATTAACACCGCTTCTGGGAAAGTTTTCCAGCCTTGCCTTCGGCATTGCATTGTTGTGCTCGGGCTTATCGTCGTCTACAGTTGGAACAATGGCTGGACAGGTGATTATCCAGGGCTTTCTCAATATTCGGTTCAGCATTTTCTTGCGCCGCTTTATCACGATGATCCCTGCGCTTGTCGTAATTGGCATCGGTCTTGATCCCCTCAAGATTCTAATTCTGAGTCAGGTCGTTCTGAGTTTTGCCCTTCCGTTTGCCCTCATTCCATTGATCATGTTCACGAAGAAGCGAGAGATCATGGGTGAGCACGCAAACAAACCCGTCACAACCTGGCTCGCCATCATTGTCGCTGCGATCATCATTTTCTTAAACTGCCTACTCCTCTACCAAGTATTTGGCGGAGAGTTCTAATCTCTCCGCTCTCGAACTAAAGGTCTTCTCCACCCAAACAGCGTTTCAAACACGCCTCTCTTTTTCGGGAAATCGATTTTCGTAACCTGTCAACCGATTGGCCGTATGAAATGTCAAATGAGATGAACAGAACACCTCACATGCTCCGTACAGATGACCAGTTACTGGTCGAGCAGGTTTGTCAGGGCGACCTCGATGCATTTCGGGTGCTCGTTGAACGCTATCAGAAGTACGCGTACCAGATTTCCTTCAAGATTCTTCGAAATCATCCAGACGCCGAGGACGTCTCGCAAGAAGCGTTTGTGAGGATTTATCAGAGCATCAAGAATTTTCGTCGTGAGGCAAAATTCTCGACCTATCTCTACCGAACCGTCGTCAACCTTTCATTGAATGTTTTGCGACAGAAAGGTCGAGAAAGCATTTATGAGACGTCGAGTGTGAATTGGGAGCGGCAAACCAGCAGCGAGGCAGTGGACGATCCAAAAACCGATCTCATCGATGTTGGAAGCCATCTTCAGCGTGCAATTCAACGGTTATCACAGAAACAGCAGGCAATACTCGTGCTAAGACATTACGAAGGCTTCTCAACGAAGGAAGTGAGTGAAATCATGAACTGCTCGGAAGGAACCGTGAAGCAACAGCTCCATCGAGCAATGGTGAAGCTGCAAAAGTTTCTTCACTACATGCAGGACTGAAGCAAAAAGCCCTGTAGAGGAATAAGTATGATCAGGAAAAAACACGTTGGTGACAGGCTCTATGATTTCCTTTCGGGCTCAATCGGTGAAGCTGAACGAGTTGCCATCGAGAACCATCTCACGGGTTGCCGGCAATGCTCGGAGGAACGGATAAAGGTTGAGCGGGCGTTCAGGATGCTCAATGCTGAGAAGATTGAAGCCCCAGATCTCGGCGGAAGTTATTGGGAACACTACTGGAAAGCGCTCGAGCCCAGATTGACGAAAAGCCTTTCTCCGTCTTCAAGAGTAAAGGAACTCCTCGAGATATGGAAGGATCGTCAGCCGACAAAAATCTTCTCGCCCAAACTTGCTTACGGAATCGTTGGTTTTGCTCTCGGTGCGGTGCTCACCCTCGGGATCCTCACTCCCTATCTCGGGAGAAAGAATCAACCCGAAGTTACTCAGACGACCGTTGGGCAAGATGGAAACCAGAATTCTGGAACAGAATCGGCCAGTTTGAATTCTTTTGTAGAGGAGATCAGTGGGCCGCTGCTCCGATTTTTTCAAAAGGCAAAGACTTTCCTGATCGCCATGAAGAACTTTGATGAATCTAAAGAACCGGCGAAAGATTTTACTGCCAAGCTCGAGACATCGAAGAAGCTCGTAGAGGAATGCCGAAGCCTGAAGCGGCTCCCACTCGATCCGCGCGAACAGCAACTCCTCTCCGAGCTTGACGTTGTCCTTGTGCAGTTGTCGAAGGTCCAGGACGAGAAAGATAGCCTAAAGTTCAACCTCGTGAAAGAGGGAATCGAGAAGAACAATCTACTGATGAGAATTCGAGTCCATGAGCTCGCACAGGAAGTGCGTCTCATGCAAGTATCGCAGAGCGGACAGAACCGGACTGAATCTTTTTGAGTAAGGAGAACCAGCAATGAAAAAGGTTACGGTCTTCATCACTTCAACTCTCTTCATCATCTTATGCAGTAGCTACGGGCAGCGGCAATCCTATAGCTTAAGCCTCGAGCAGCAGGACGACCCGGGCTACAAACTGTACAAGGACGGTTACAGTCTCGTCCTCGAAGCGAACTGGAAGGATGCCCAGAAGAAATTCGAAGAGCTTCTCAAGCTTTATCCCAGGAGTTCTTACAGCGACGATGCCGGTTACTGGAAGGCCTATTGTCTGAAATACCAGGACGAAAGAAAAGCAATCGGTGCCCTAAAGAACTTCCTGAGAGAATTTCCCAGAAGCAGCTATCGCAGTGACGCGCTGGAAGACCTTGCAGAGCTTCAGACACGCATCCAGAAAAATATTGTCGTGAGTGGAGACAGCCTTCCCGGGAGAAGATTCCATGTACAGGTTCCTGACATTCAAGTGGAGGTTCCCGACATACAGATTTATCAGGACTGGGAGTCCGATTTCCCTTTCGGAGATCGCCTAGCGGTGAGAGTTTTTTCCGATGAAATCCAGGATGACATAGAGTGGGCATTCGTGCCGCGGTTCGGTTCGAGAAAAGAAAAAGATCTTGACGAGAATACAAAATTAAAGATCTCTGCACTCCGGGGAATCGCTGCAGACCGAGATTCAGAATCGTTTCGGACCATGAGGGACATTCTCCTCGATAGAACCGAAAGTCCCGGACTTCGTGAGGAGGCGCTGAGGCTGCTCAATCGGTACCAGCCCCGACCAGGTAGAGATGGATTACCAAAGTTTGACCTTCTGGCCACGCTCAAACACGTGGCAAAGAATGATCCAGACCAGCGTCTGCGGCATGGTGCAATTTATTACATCGGAAAATATGAAAAAGATAAAGATGGCGCTGCGGGAACGCTCATCGAGCTTTACACTACCACGCCGAAAGACAGCGCGCGGCTGAAGGAACGACTCCTCTATTCCATTGCACGTACAAGGACCGACAAAGGAGCAGACTTCCTCGTGAGCGTAGCAAAGAGTGAAGACGATTATAAGATTCGCGAATCCGCTCTGTACTGGCTGGGGAGGTACGGGGAAGGCAAGAAAAAGAGAGCGCTGTACGAAATTCTAAAGAAGAAGTAATTTAAAGGAGAAACCTTATAGCGGTAGCTGGCGCAATGTCGAGGCTAATCCGACGCCTTCCCCTCTTCCAACGCCTTCTCATATTCGGACTTATACTTCCTAACGGCAGAGTAAACTGCCTCTGCAATCTTCTCTTGTCCCGATTTGCTTTTTAGAAACTTTTCATCCTTCCGATTTGAGAGATACGCAGTCTCGATCAAAACGTTTGGCATCGAGGCACCGACGAGCACCAAAAATCCCGCTTGCCTCACACCGTTATTCTCAAGTGAAAGCCGATTCCCCATTTCGTCCTGCAAAATTTCCGCAAACCGCTCACTATACTTCATGTAGGCACTCTGGGCCATCGTCACTAGAATGAAATTCTCCTCTGTTAACTCTTGATAGCGCTTCTCATAGCCTTTCTCTAACTTGATCACGGCGTTTTCGCGCTCAGCGATTTGCACCGCTTCCTCCGTTCGTCCCGGACGTAAGAGATAAATCTCGAACCCGCTCTGACGATGAGGTTTTCTTCTCATTGAATTGCCATGAATGCTGATGAAAAGCTTTCCTCCGGCTGCATTGGCGATTTGCCCGCGACGAAATAACTCGACAAAGGTATCCGTCTTGCGCGTGTAAACGACTTTCACACCTTTGAGATTCTTCTCAATCAACTTTCCAAGTTTCAGAGCGATGCTGAGTGTAACGTCCTTTTCTCGAACACGAGTCACACCCACCGCTCCCGGATCATCGCCGCCGTGGCCTGCATCGATGACGATGACGTCGAGCTTCCAGCGCTTGCGAGCACCCTCAAGCGCAGAAATCGTCTCCTGTCGTTCCTTTTCCGCCGCGATGCTGTCTGCTTCTGAAGGGAGACGGAGCGAAAGCAGAATATCCTTGCTAGACGGATCAGAGGTAATTTCACTGCTTGCAATGTCTTTCGTAAGCTTGAATGTCAACTGCAAAGAGGTTGGGTATTGAATGGCGAGAATTTTGCTGAAAATCCCGGTCGGCCTGATTGCGTTAATTCTCTCCACGTCCGCCTTCGCGTCGGCAATCGTTACGTACAACCAACCATCGGGCTTGAGCCAGCTTTCAAGGTCCTCAAAGTGCTTCGCCGCCGCAATACGGACGAGGTAGCCGTTGAGCTTTTGTTCTACTGAGATGCCTGTGATGTCAAAAGGGCTTGGTGGAACAAAGGGCTCCGGAGTAATCCGTTCTGTCGGCGAGTAAATGGCGATGCGTTTCTCGAAGATGGTCTTAAAGTGCGGAAAGAAGAAAGCAATCGGCGCATAGATCCTTCCGTCTCGGAACTCAACAGGAACCGGAAGCTGGCGTACGCTAGCGCTGTTTGTTCCCAGATCCGTAATGACCACGAAAGGATTCTGCGCTGTTAGTTTGAGACGGTAGCTCTTCAGCTTCAATTCAAGTTTCTTCGTCTCGTCATTCCAATACGTTCTAATTCCAAGTGCATCCGCGAGATCGCCGAGGGGAGCGTATGTCAGGCCGTCTTTTTCATAGCTGGAGAGAGAAATCGGATGCGTTGTATCGCCTTCAACAACGATCTTCAATGTCCGCTGCTGGGGGGAGGATGGATGGCTGTACGAGATGCTGAAGCAGAATCCAGCAATTGTAAAAGGAAGGAATAGAAGCTCTTTAATTTTCAGGATCCTGAAAAATGTGCGCAGAGACATAGATCTTTTAGCTCCAGTTCTCTTCCAGCACGATATTGCGCTCCCGCAACTCTTTGATGAACAACTCCGAGGGGACACACTCCTCGGGAGTAAAGACTCCTTTCGCAGTGATTTCTCCTCCAGCAATCATCTGTGCAATGATTGAAGTCGGGAATGCTGTCGTCCTCATCATCGCGGTGAGAGAAGAGTTCTCATCATAGCGGTCGATCATCGTGAAAGTGACAGTGCTTTCCTTGCCATTTCGGACACCTTGAACGATCACGCGCATAAGGACGGAATCCTTATCACCGAAGGAGAGTTTCTTCTTCAGCAATTCTCCGAACAATTCCCTGGGCGTGGTAATTTGCCCGCCGATGCTGATGGGATCGGTGCCTGCAAAACCGACATCAAGGAGGGTCTTAATCTTTTCTGCATGGCCGGGGTATCGGATCGTTTTGTAATCAAGCCTCTTCACTTTCCCTTGCAGCAACTCGGGAAGCAATGAAGCCCCGCCGGACGTGAGAAACGCTTCCAGAATGCCAAAAGGTTCGGGGAAATCAATCTGTTCGATCTCTGTAAGTACTTTAAGATAAGTAATCTTGCCATCCCGAAGGACCTTTGCCTTGTCAGTGTATTCCTTGATGAGACCCTCGACAGCGAACACAAGCTGGTAATTCAGTGGAGGCCTTGGATGCTGCGGCAGTCCACCGACGCGGAGATGCACGTTATCGACCCGCCCAAACTGCCTTACTCCGTGCATCGCAATGACGTTCGCCATGCCCGGTGCTAGACCACAGTTGGGCACAATCGTGACACCCGCACGCCTTGCTTCTTCGTGGAGAGTTTTCTGCTTCGCAATGATGTCATCGCTTCCACCCAGGTCACAAAAATTTGTCTGCGCTTTGACTGCCGCTTTTGCCAGCGCATCATTATGGTAAAGAGTGGCGGCGCTAATTGTGACATCACTTCTACCTATCAAGTCAACCATTCGATCATAGTCATGGACATCATTAGAGGCTACGGAAATCTTCCCGCCATTGAACCTGCCCGCCACCTCCTTTGCGCGACTCTCGTCGACATCATTAAGGGTGATATGCTCGACGCGCTTTGACCGTGCGAGGTCGTACACGATGGCACTCCCCATCAAGCCCGCACCCAAGACAAGAATTTTCATCGATCAACAGTGAAATATTGTTCCAGAGCTCGCCGCAGCTTTCCCCGCCTCTCGCGGAGTTGTCCCCTACTTTAAGATCTCCCCTGTTCCCATGCTCCAGAAGAGAAGGTCAAGCTCATCGATTGGAATTCCAACCTTTCGAGCAAAATCTTGGAACCGTTTCTCGAGCTTCAAGTATTGCTTTCGCGTGAGGGTTTTTGGCATCGTTCGAATTACGCCAAACTTTTTCATGTTCCTCAGTATATGCCGATCTAAAATCGCAAGGTCACGATGCCCAATGTTTCGCAGAAAGTGTGAAGCCTCCTTGTAACCAAGTCCCTTGACATGCGTTACGAGCCACTCGCGGAGGACCAGACCTGGCTGACTATTCGAAATCACGGAGAGAATTTTGGGAAATTCATTTTTTAACTCAACGAGAAGCCGTGCTTTTGTCCTGTGAAATCGAATGTAATAATCTTTTTGGAAAAGGATTGGTTCAGGATCAACCGCCTCACGGTAGAAATTCTTTTCCTGAAGTCTCTCTACCGCTTTCCCCGCATTCCGTGCACTTGATTGCGGCGTAAGGATGCAATACACCAGCTCATAAAAATAGTCCGAGGGTCTGACCCGTGAGAAATCCTCCAAACGCTTACGAATGGTTCCACGGCGTTCACGGTAGAGCCAGTGTAAGTCGTCGACGACTTTTTCATTCCAAGTCTTCATGGCAAGGAAATGCAGATAGAATCGGGTGAACGTCCCACCACCTTCACCAAACCATCCCGCTGGAGGTCATCGAGAATACCTCGCAACCAGTCTTCATCGCTGCGTCTGAACGGTGTCTTGATCTTCGTTCCGAGTTTTCTCAAACTCACCGGGCGACTTCCATTTAGACTCCGAAGAACTTCAACGATTCGACCCCGATAGAGTCGGTTAGGTATCCCTTCGTGAGATGGCTCCATCTTCAGCCTATGGCGGGTTATTCTCTTCCCATCTAGCAGGAAAGAACTTCGGCAGAGACGGTTCACCGGACATTCACTACATCGTGGCCGAGACCCTGTGCAAATTGTCGAACCCAAATCCATCAGAGCAAGCGTCCAGTCACGTGGCCGTGTCCTCGGGAGAAGCTCTCCGGCGATCTTCCACGCTGATTGCTCTGAAACTCGTTCATCACAATAACGCATACTGAAAAAAAGTCGAGATATCACCCTACGGATATTCGTATCGACAACCGGCACACTCAGTTCGAAGGCAAAGCTCGCAATAGCATTTGCCGTATATTGCCCAATGCCGGGAAGTTGGAGGAGAAGTTCTGGACCGCTGGGAATCTTTCCACCAAATCTCTCAACGACTTCCTGCGCAACTCTTAGGAGTCGCACGGCACGCATATTGTACCCGAGCCCCGACCACGCGCGGATTACATCGCTTGTCCGGGCAAATGCAAGGGACCTTACCGTCGGAAAACGTCTCAGAAACTCTCGATACTTTCCAATGACGTGGTTTACTTGCGTCTGCTGTAACATAATTTCTGAGACAAAAATCCTATACGGATCGCGTGTCTTCCGCCACGGGAGTTCTCTCTGTTTGTCTCGATACCAATCGCGGATAGATCGCCATAGTTTTTTTCTCCGACTGTCGGAGATCCTTAAACTCCAATTTGTCTTCTGTACCACTAGCTAACTAAGTAGATTTATCTAAATCCGTTGAATTTTCGCACTTTCAGACGGCTTTGTGAAGGTGCTTGAGGACCTGTCTGCTACCGTCTAGTAGGTCAAGTTTCCCAAGGTTGTCGGGAGAGACCCAGCGAATCTGCTCGAATGCGAGATTCTCTGGCTCGCCGGTAAATTTCTGGGTGGAGAAAAAATGAATCTCGAATTCTCCGTGATCAGCATACGTCCACTCCTGCCGAAAGACCTCTTCTCCGACTTCAGCTGTGATATTCAACTCTTCCCACAGTTCACGCTTCAGTGAAGTCTCTGGATTTTCTCCATCTTCTACTTTGCCGCCGGGAAATTCCCATTTCAATTCGTAGCGGCAGCCTCTCTTTCGCTGGCAGACCAGCACGAGGCCATCTCGTTCGATAATTCCAACGGCAACTTGAATCATCTACACAAAGAATTTTTCACAAAGATACTGATTCAGCGGGAGAAATACAAGGTTGCGGAATGCAGAAGGGAGAATGCTTGCAGAATTGTCGTCGCTCAGGGGAGCAATCGAGTTAGGACACAAGAATAAACTTCAATTTTCATACGCGGACTTTTTATATTCCGTCCGCATCTCCGATTGCAGGCGACCGAGTCGGTAGGTTTTCCAATCGATGAACTTCGCGTACTGAGCGAGAGCGGGATGGACCTCTGAGATCTTCCGCCACATTTGTTGGACAATGCTTCGATAGTCCGGGTGACCTTGAGGCATCGTCCGCAATTCCGCGAGAAAGATGGCTTCTCGGAGATTTAACTTCATTGTCCATCTCACACGATAAGCAAAAGGCACAACATACTGAGACTCCAACGGAAAATCCCGATGAATTCGATTGTAGAGCTCAGCAACTTTTTCCATACAGCGATCGAAACTCGGCTTGAATCCAATTTCTTCTATCTCTGGTGGAGTATCGTACCCGTGCGCGACGGTGAAGTCTTGTCGATCCTGACTCAAAAGTCGATGCCTGTGGAGGTCACGGTAAAGTCCCAGGTTTCCCGAAAAGTCAAAGGTGTAATATACTTGTTCGAAAGCACGACCCGGCTTGTCCCGACGGTTCTGTCGATGGCCAAGGTACTCGTCGAGGCATTGCTTCCGCTCCTCCGTGCTCATTTCGCCCGCAAGTCTCCGCAAGTCGCTCAGCGGATGGTGAGAGTGAGGATAGAGAATTGCAGCAATGACTTTCTCCTCTGCATTGTCATCGTATTCAACGAGTGTTACGGGATCGCCCGAATCAGGTGTGGTGAAAACAGTTAACGCCTGGGACAGCGCTCTGACTTGCTTCTGTGTTTCCGTGAGATACTCGCTTACACGCGCTCTTTCCACAAAAGAGGGAATGAGCTTGGAAAGCTCTACATGGATCGCGGCGGCTAAACTTCTCGCCTCAGTCAACTCGTGGGAGTACAGCTTGGTGAGGAGATACTCGAACGCCTGACCCACGCCGAAGAGCCCGACGTTCGTCAGCGTTGCGGCTGGTAGATAACCGCGCAAGACATCGCAAGCATGGGCACGGACTGTTGTTCGATATGCGCTTTCCGCCCATTTCTTAAGCTGTTCATCATTCCTCGTATTCTTATACTGCAGTATCTCACCCGTCCTGGGATGCCGG
Source organism: Ignavibacteriota bacterium (assembly GCA_023251005.1). The sequence goes on from JAHEZR010000015.1 coordinate 10,015, forward strand.
AGTTCCATCATCGTAATCGGGAGAAGGTTCTTGATGAATACAAGCATCGGGTCAAGCTGACTTGAATAGGTTTCAAAAAGCAGACTCAACGTTTCCAAGTAAGAATCTCGATGGTGCGAAACCATGATCCTGGGCTCTCTGTAGAATGGGTATTCACCATTCTCATCCTTCTGATCGAAGCGAACGTAGCGTGTTGACTTCTCCAACGGTGCAATCCCAATCCTCGCATCCTCGAGGAGGTTCGCTGCAACGTTCGACACTTGCTCGCACGCAATATGAGCTCCACCCAACTGTGCAACGGAATCATCACCATAACCAACGAGTACTCGATCATAGAACTCCCTCGCTTTCTTGACCGCCGTGCTGCCACCGTCAAGAGCGCCTTGCCCATCCAACAATTCGTTCAGCGCAAGTTCTGGATTACCAAGAAATTCATCTAGGAAAACTCTCCGCAAGCTTTTCATCGATCGGCTGTACCGAGAGAAGAGCGCACCAGCTACTTCTTGCGGCAGTTTTAGACCAAAGATGGGCTCTTCGATGTTTGTGAAAAATGGGGAGAGACTCTTCCGCTCGCTTTCTGAAAAAAGTTCAGGCATGGAATCCAGAATCCTTCAGGAGTGAATAGAACTGAACGATGGGATTATTCAAAGACATTTGCTGAAAGATAAGAAACGGTTTTACTTAGAGCAATCGGTCTGCCTACCTTTTTTTCTCAACGAGTCTATCGACTCGTCGAGTCATAGACTCTCCTCTGCAAGGAGGTATCTTAGGGATCCTAATTGCTGAGTGATCACTTCACCCGCTTGATTGCAACGATTGTCTTGTCGTCAGAGTAGGGAGCCTGAGCGCTATAGGTTTGAACCTCCTCGAGGATGGACTCGGCGATCTCCCGCGGAGATAACTCCTTCACCTGCAAGAGCTTTTGCATCAAGCGATCTTCACCGTAGAGCTGAAAATTCACATCGGGAGCCTCGACGATGCCATCGGTGTAAAGGAGAAGGATGTCACCCTTCGTCATATTGATATTTTCCGTTACATACTTTTGGTCCGGAGCCAGTCCGAGGACGGGGCCAGTATTCTCGAGTAGTTGAATCGCTCCCGTCTCAGCCTTGAAGTACATGGGGGCGTTATGACCGGCGTTTGTGTAGATGCAGAGACCGTTTGTGTTGTCGAAGAGCTCAGCATAGAAGAGCGTTGTGAAGCGCTCGTCGGGAAAAGTTTTATCAACCAGATTGTTAATTTTCTTCACCAGTGTCGTCATCTTCGGCTCGAATGCAATCCCCATTTTCAGCGCACCCGAGATGTAGAGTGCCTGAATAGCCGCTGAGAGACCCTTGCTCGCTGCATCACCGATGACAACGCCGAGTCGATCAGTGTCCTCGCCAACTGTAAGGTAGTCAAAAAAGTCTCCGCCGACGATTCGGTCGGGGAGCGAGATACCAAAGAGTTCGTAGTCCCCGAAGGTATATTGGTGCTCGGGAAGAATACTCTTCTGAATTTTTACAGCCTGGTCAAGATCCTTTTCGAGAAGTTTTGTCTGTCTTTCAATCCGCTTGCTCTTGAGAACCGACGTCGCCGCGCTGCTGACAATGTTTAGCGTATCGAGGATGCGCTCATCTCTGGAATCCGAATTGAACGCGATGATGTAAGGATAGAGGAGGACATTCCGGACTTTCACTTTCTCTCCAATCCCCGCCGCTGCATACCCTTGAATACCCTTCTTCCTGAGATAGCGATGCGTCTCGTCCGCGATGAGCGATCGCTTGCGAGCAATTTCATAGATCGGTGGATACTCGGAGACTCGAATCGTAAAACCCTCTTGGAGGTGTTCAATATCACCCGTTTGCTTAAGGAGAACGTAGGCGTTTTTACGCGGGTTGAGCTTCCAAATCCTGCCCCCTTTTACATTAATCCCTTCGTGCTTTACAATCTCCTCGAGCAAATGAGTGAGGAGCTCATCCGCTGTCTCGAAACGTTCCGGACTTAGACTTTCAATTGTACGATAGAGCTTTCTCTGATTCATTTCTGATCAAAACATAGGAAAATTCAGTCGCACTCAGATTTTTTCATTCCAATCAACAAGAGAATATAAGAGAAAAATCCTTCCCCTACAAGGAGAATGCGGCGAGAACTATCATTGAAGTTACGCATGCAAAAAAAATCTCAGGTCGTCGAACCTAAGATTTTTTCATCCTCTAAGAAATAAGAAGGGGTAACCCCGAGCTGATCGGGACTACCCCGTTCGTTGTAGCCGCACAGTGTGCTACGACGCCGCGGAAGCAGACTCCTTCTTGTAGATGGCACCAGCAACCGCTCCGAGAATTACCGCATAGATGATCCCCACGATCACCCAAATCCAGGCCAGCCCATAGGGGAATCCGACGTACATCCCAGCAGCGAAAAGCCACATTGGAAAATTCACCAAAATGCCAGCATACAACCCATACGTCGCGCCCCCTTTTGGTCCCCCACCAAAACTCCCGTAGACGCGATCGTAGACCCAGACGAATACGAGCGCCGCCACAAAATCCCCAAAGATGAACCAACCAATGGGCGGATCCGGATTGAAGAGACTCTGCATGTGAGAATAGTATAAGCCCTTCAGAACCATACCGTGAACCACCCAATCGAGTACATTTGCCAACACCCCCACGACAACTGTTGCAAGGAGGAGCTTCTTTACGTTCATATGAGGATCTCCAGATTGGTGGATTGGATTAGTTGATTAGGGACTCCAGTCTCGGTGCAATCATCAGTACTGGTCAGTCCACTAAAATGAACCCAGCGAGCGTTGGCCAGTCAGATCAGGATTGTGGAAATCCATCCCTTTGGGAGTGGAAGGAATCGAGAACCTCTTGTCGCATGTCGGAATACTTGGGGAACACATGGAAATGTAATAGGAAGAGAGGAAAAACGCAAGCGAAATATCAAAATCTGTTGGGGACGCGGAGCCTCAGTGGGCAAACAAAATCTGACGGAAAGAGCAGAGTTCACACGCACTGTTTGTCGAAGTGATGAAACTTTGCTAGACAAGCCATATGAGGAAGGCTACTATGATGATGAGAAGAACAACAAAGAGAAGCTTCAGAAGTAATGAGATCGAAGAGAGTATGAAGTGAGTAATTCCTGATACAATTTTCCAGAGCAACCATAGAGGAAACCAGATGGGAAAAAAGAGAATTTTGAGGAATTTCATAAGAAGGGTTACTTGCCAGCGATAGAATCAAACCTTCTTCAGCGTGGCGCGCCCGATCTATCCTGAAGCCTGAGCAAGATGAAACTCACCATCTGCTCGGTCCCAGCGTGAGGTGTTACTTCAAGGAAACTGTAGAGTCAATCAGCAATTTTTAGAGCGATTCCCGGTTTGATCTCGGAAGCGAGGACCATGCAGTTCTCCTCCCAGGGTTTGGAGATTCCTAGACTTGCTTCTCTCGATAGAACGTAATGAGGTCCGTTCCTTTCGGCTTCACACCAAGCTGACGCAGCATCGTCACAATCTGGCCTCGATGATAAGTCGAGTGGTTGACAACATGCTGCATCATTTGCCAGAGCGGATTCGAGAATTGCTTCCCTTCTGTCGTCTGATACGTGACGACGGCTGCGAGGTTTTCCTCTGTAAGATTTCCCACGAATTCTCCCATTTGCTGTTCAACCTCGTCCCATTTCTGCCGTACGGCAGGTATCGTTGGGTAATCTGGCGGGTCGAGGAGCTTGAAAACCGGCTGACCGATCCAGCGCGAGAGCCAAATGTGTTCAGCACCGATGATGTGGACAAGCGTGCCGTGAATCCCTCCATGACTCGAGCCGAGGTTCTCAGTGAACTGCTCTTGAGTAAGTGTTT
>JAHEZR010000100.1 GCA_023251005.1 Ignavibacteriota bacterium
TCAAAAAACTTTAGGAGAGCGTGGACGTCCACCTCAGCGTCAAACCGGGGAGAGGCATTGATCTGAAAGAGGTCGGAATTGACAAGTTTGGAGGCGTTTTGCTCGATTGTGACATTCACATTGTTTCCGCGGAAGAAACTCCACGAGATGCCGCTCTCCCGGACACGAGCAGCATCGATGGAGTAAAAGACGGCCGAGATTTGCACTTCACGACTTGACATTGTCGGCCTTTCCTCGACCGTCGCTCCCTTCCCCTCTCCCTGTTTGGACAGGGAGATTACGCGAATGTATTCTGCAGTCTCCTCGTACCATAGATTATTGAATCTCAAAATTCTCTCAAGCGCATCTCGCCACTGCATCGACTCGATATCGACCCCGATCGGGATTGTGCGCTTCTCGGGATCGAAGACGATCTTTCCGAGAAACCTCTTGCTGAGCTCACTGAAAATCGTGATCGCCCGGTCCAAGGGTGTCGCGAAAGATAAGGAGACAATCTGCTCGGGCGGGATGTACCCCTTCGCGAGTCTCTCCTTTTCCGCTTGAGTCTGCGAGAGGCCATCGAGTGGCGATAGAACGAGAGAGCTGAAAAGCAGCAGCAGTATTATTCTCTTTGATCCTTTCATTTGATACCCTCTTTTGGTGATTGCCGATATCTGACCTTTAAGACGACGGTTTCGCTCACGCCGCCTTTGTTCAATAAGAATTCCACTTTACTATCTTCAGGAGAAATCTTGCTCACGTACCCGAGATAGACCTTGTCGCCAACGGTGAGGCCCCAGAGTTTTCCATTCTGATCGTTGACAAACGCTTTGCCGGGGATGACCGCTTTCAATTCTGAGCGATCGACGTCCACAAGCCCCTCCGCGTTCGGCGGGAGGTCCGCTCGAATGAGCGGCCAGAACGGATTGGAAGCAAGGTCTGGCGCACTCATGTCACGCCATGCGACGGCGCTCGAAAGATCCACGAGTGGAGTGAAAAAAGCTCTCACTTCCATGTCGAACTGCACAGCAGGATGAGCTTGTTCATCCGTCGGTTCTCGTGATAGAACTCCACGAAGGTTCAACCTATTAAGTTTGAAGAGTCTTCGAGCATTCTCGAGATACCAGATGAATCTGTACATACTGTAGAATGCTGCCTCACCTTTCAGGCTGTAGGTGTTGTAGCCATAGTTCGATTCCTGCTTGGCACCCGTGTATTGGACATCAACTTTCACGCGTCCGCTTGCGAGAATAACGCTGTTGAGATAGGCATTGGTCTCCCCAGTCACGTCCTCGTGCGGAATGTCTTTTGAGCGTTGATTCCAGCGTGTCTCCCACTTTTCTAATTCGGCATGGACAATGTTGTACTGGCCAAGCAAGTCGGGTGTGTTCACGAGCTCGAGGTCGACTTTCTTTATCTCGTCTTCAATCTTGCGAAGCTTCTCGGGCTGCCGAATACTCGTCCAGTATCCTCCTAGGATCATGATCAGAAAGAGGAGGATACCTAGCACCAAACTATTTCTTACAGCGAATGACAAGGTGGTTTCTCCTTTGTGAGTGTGATTTCACGGATCAAGGTTCACGAACTTTGGGAACGTACAATTCAAATTCATAGACTCGCTGTTCTCGAATTTGCTTTACTGTTACTTGTCTCAAGGTCGCACGTTGATAGAGAGCAGCATATCTCGGAATCCGACTTCGGTAAAGACTGTAGCCCGTGATTACCATGCCGCCTTCAGCCGTCGATGTAACGCCAGTTATCCAGAGAGCATTCAGTTCACGAATCTTGTTCGTCATCTTTGTGAGGGACTTTGTCCACTGATCGCTACCCGGCACGAGTGAATCATACACTGCAAGCGCACCCTTGTGTCGCTCGATTTTCTTTTGCAACTCTTCGATTGAGGCCTTCAGGTTCAGGTTATCTGCGAGGCGATGCTCCTTCTCACTGAGAATATCCGTCTTCGATTTGATCTGGACTCCGAGTTTCAGGGTATTCCACGTGAGGAAAAGTGTCGAGAGAAAGATGAGAACCATGACGAGGTAACCATGCCATCCGATCTTGAAGAATTTCTGCCGTTCAATGAGCGAGACAGGAAGAAGATTCGTCGGGGAGAATTTCTTGTTCTTCGGATCGAGAGCCCGCCATGCCGTAGCGATCGGGATTGCATACTCAGAGCAAAGTTCAACAGTTTGCAGCTGAGAGTCTGTTTTCTCAAGTGCGCCAAACATCAGGTAGTCGACGTCGACAGAGGGGAAGCGTGTGCTTAAGAACTCCTTCAACCGAATCTTATGGGCATTTCCCGTTAGCAGGATTCGATGAATTTTGGGGATGTCATGATTATCCTGTTCCAGAAGGATACGGCTGTACAGTCGATTGTCGAGGTTGGGTGTCTCTGTACCCTCGGTAATCAGCGGAGCAAAGTGGAGATGCTTATCGCCCTTCATGAAGGTGATGCGGCTGAAGTCCACTCCCACATACACGAGCAGGCTGATTTCGTCCTCCTTCAGATCATACCCCAGGCGCACGAGGTTCATCAAAGCGATATCGGCGCCGTCGATGAATGGGATGCGAGGCAATCGCTTGCCGAGAGAGACCTTGATTTCCTCGAGAATATCAATCAGGTGGAGTCCGTTCTCTCTCACCACACAGAGCACACCCTTTTCCTGAGACGGAATGACATCCACCGCATCAGGCTCAGAGGTTCCCGTGCGGATGGTTCTCAATTCTTCGAGGACTCTCTTCTTCACCGCCCCATTCTTAGATCCAAAATTGCCCTCGAGAACATGATAGTACACACTTGGCTCGGCAAGACTATAGGTGAGAAGATACTTCTTTGGTGGATACTGAGACAGCAGATCAAGAAGAACCGAGGAATTGGAATCGGATCGTTCGGCTTGGAGGAGCAACCCTGCCCCACCATGCTCGGTTTCTGAAAAAATCTCGTGCCCCTCGGTGAATCCACCGCGTGCGCCTTCGCGCTCGTCGAGTTTCTTGAATAACGTGAGCGTTTTCAGGTCGTGCACGTAGATCTCCTTGCCCTTTGACGAAAGGTGTGCAAACTTGAGTTCGAGACCATCAACGAAAACCCCGAACGCGACTTTGCCCTGTCCTTTTAAGCTTTTTGCCATTGTCGATTAGTTCCTCTTTGAATGAATTTCAATCTCCTGGGGGAGCAACGGTGAGGAGCTGTTCCATTCTCCTCTTGTTGTTTGCATAGTCGAGTGCGTTCTCGAGAGAAATCTTTCGCGTTAAGTAAAGGCGTCTCAGATCCTGTTCCATCGTTGTCATGCCGAGCTTGCCTGACTCAGATATCATCTGATAAATCTCGTGCGTGTTGCCGTTCTTGATCGCAGCCTTAACTGACGGAGTCACGAGCAAGACTTCTTTTGCGAGTACTCTTTGTCCGTCGAGACTGGGAACCAGTTTCTGAGAGACGACACATTTGAGCACGTCTGCAAGTCGATTCCTGACGCGATCTTGCTCGACGGAAGGGACTTCTCCGATGATGCGGTCGATGCTTTCGACGGTCGAGCCCGTATGGAGTGTTGAGAATACTTTGTGACCGCTATCTGTGATTTCCAACGCCGTGACGATTGTCTCGGGATCGCGCATTTCTCCGATGACAACGATATCGGGGTCCTGACGAAGTGCTTGCACAACACCCTCTCGGAACGAAATCACATCTTTGCCAACTTCCCGATGTCGGATGATGCACCGATCGGATTTATGAACATACTCAACGGGTGATGCAATGATCACGATATGGCCATCGACCGAGTGATTGTTTGCATCGATGATTGAGTCCAGGGTTGAGCTTTTACCGGAACCCGTGATACCGGTGACGAGTGTGAGGCCTTCTTTTGTATGGGTGAGGTTGAGAACTCGGCTCACGTTCGGATGAAGCTCAAGATTTTTGTATGGACGAACGTAGGCAGTGATCGCACGCATATTTAATGCAAGGTGATCGAGATCAAAATATGTGTCCGCCCGAAGACGATGTGTGTTCTCCTGTTCCTCCACGGAGTAGGAGAAATCTAGGTTTCTATTTTCGTACAAGATCCTTCTTTGACCGTCAGTAAGGACATTTTGAATAAGAGCACTTGCTTCCTCAGGCGTATAGGTCCCGCAGATCGGGTCGGGTTTTTTTGCCCCGAAGATTCTGTACCAGACCTGATCCATACATCCATAGCCTCCTAATTCGATATCCGAAGCTTCGACAAGGAACATCTTCGACAAAAAACCATCGAGCATTTTCTTAAGCTCAATTCGTTTCTCAGCGGATAGACGTGAAACCAACTCGCCGACCATTATTTGCCGGTCGAGACCAAACAACGTTGGCGAAAGCTGCGCAGCTAATTCTTGCAGTATTTGTCTCGCTTCGTTCATTTTTTCCTGTTACTCGTACCACCGAAGAATGGTGTAGGCTCGCAGTTTCACCATGTTCTTTGCTTTGTCTATCGCGTCAAAGCTATAGAGGAACGCACCGTTTCCCTTCACGGTGAATTTGCTTCCCGCTCCTCCTGTCATAATGATACCGCCGATCACTCTCGGCGTTCCAACGTCGGTTGAAACTTGATCATCGATTTCACTGTCCTGGTAGACGAGTACGAGTCCGTGAAACTTAAATGTTCCGGCGATTGTAAGATTTCCTTTCACGACGAGAATGCCCCAGCCTTCAATCGTTCCTGTGAATTTTACCTGCCCCGATCCACCATCGCAGACGACAAGCACGGGCGAAGTAGCCGAGCCCCAGGTATCGTTGTTGCCATAGACTCCTGCACTGAAACTGTAATCGGCGTTTGCGATGTATTCATCAACATAGTTTCTTGGGTCCGAGATATTCGGGTC
>JAHEZR010000008.1 GCA_023251005.1 Ignavibacteriota bacterium
CGATATTATACTTGAGATAATCTTGATCTGAGGAATAGCCAATCTCAATTGTTTTCCTCGTACTAGAAATACTTATATGCCACGTTCACCCGCTTTGTAATTGATATATTCCTGAGAGATGAGGGGTCCTGACGTAATGGCTTGCGAAGGCGGTAGTCCATTTGGTATCGGAAGAAGGATTGAGTATCAGGTCAGCTTGCAGGCCTATTGTCATTGATCTTCAGTGTCCGGTATCTCGAACAAACGAAGTCTCACCACAATCCTGGGAAAAGGAGAATAAGATATGAAGAAAGTCCTCGTCCTACTCATCACACTTATTGGTTTCATCTCTGCCAATGTGACCATGTACGCCCAGGGAGCCGAGCCTACCGTACCGGCCCGCCCGAAGACGCCGGCGGATGGCCACGACATCCACGTCCTTGCCCCGCACGTAGTTCAGGGGAAGATCATGGGTCCGTATCATCATTACTGCAAGGTCATCTCTCCGGAGCCGATCATTGAGTGTCTCTGCTACGAATCCACTGACTCAAACGCCACTCTTGTTCAAGTCGAATACATCGTTGGTAAGAGCCTTACCCGAACCGATCTTATCCCTCTAAACGTGTGGAATAAGAACTGGCATGACCACAAGCAGGAGATCGCAACAGGTCGCGTCCAGGTGCTGGACCTGCCATCGGATAAGGCCAAAGCGGTGGCTGACTTAGTGTCTACTACTGATGGGATAATCTTCCACCTCTGGCCGATGGGAGCGAAGCTCCCGGACGGGAGCGTGACCATAGCTCAATCGGTAGGCCACGTGAATATCACTGCCAAAGAGAAGTTTATGTACAGCAAACCGAGTGGAGGCGAGAAGATGGAAAAGAAGAAATGAAATCACGATAAGTAGTTTGCCCCTTTGATTCTTTGCTTCAGAAAAAAGAGAGAGATTCTACTCCCCGCCTTCGCTATTTCAAGGTATCATCGGCAGTAGAGGACAAGTCGGTTCCGCACTGTCGCGGCGATGATCGGGGACGATCAGGTTTCCTCCCTGAACACGACTAAGAAGTTCATCGTCCGGGGAAGAGTTCAGGGCTACGTTAAATCTCTCTCACAGAAGATGAGGAACGCCTGTCATCTCAGCTTATTTCTTGAATGAGGATGACTGGGGGAAGGCTCACGCAGAGGGAGATCATAAAGTCCACGTTGCGAAGGTCACAAATGATGACCTTGTGCTCGATGCTCGCTTTAACCTTGACCTGAACACTGCAGTCGCGAGTGGACCAGCTCGTCCTCATGGTGTGGCTTTCAAGTGAGAGCGCAAAGTTTTTCTTGACATTGCCTGAGATATTCTCTACATTCATTCAGTTCTTTGAAGAGAAGCAAATCTTGGTGTCTCCGCCTCAAGGCGGAGATGAAAAGGGAAACCCGTGAACTCTTTGCCGGAGGCGAAGGGAATTCGGGTGCTGCCCCGCAACTGTAATCCCGATCCCGACTCTGTCGGGATAAAATCTCTGAATTGAACCTGTCACTGTCTCCAAAAACGTGGGGACGGGAAGACAAATCAGAGATCGGTAGAGCCAGGAGACCTGCCAGGATTTAAACACGATGCAGTGCCTTCGCGGGAAGGTCTTATTCTTGTCTGATTTTCATCCACCCTAACGTTCCTTTCGAAGGTTAGGGTTTTTTTGTTTTTATGCTTACTTTTCCCTTGGTGGGGAAGGAGTATATCGCATGAAAGCCTTTCACATCCTAAGTTTGCTCTGTTTGCTTGGAGTCGAGAGCCTGGCGCAGAAAAACAATCAGGACACGGTAAAGACAATCCAGCTGAGCGAAATCATTGTTACAGCGACAAGGAGTCAGATTCTTGCAAAGGACTCTCCATCACCTGTAGACGTCATAGATTTGCATCAGATCCAGAGTGTATATGGAAATACCGTCGCTGATGTTCTCCAGCGATACACCAGCATCTTCCTGAAAGAGTATGGGGCGAGTGGTGCACTGAAGACAGCCTCGGTGCGTGGAACTGCCTCTGAGCATCTACTGGTTCTAATCAACGGCAATCGCGTTAACACCCTCCAAAACGGTCTTGTCGATTTAAGCCTTTTGCCTCTTAACGATGTCGAAAGGATCGAGGTCGTCCGCGGCGGTAACTCAGCACTCTTTGGCACTGAGGCTTTGGGAGGGGTTGTGAATATTGTGACACGTCAGCCGAGGTCGGAATGGCTCCCACAGGCGGAAGTCGGCGCGGGATCATTTGGTTATCAGCGATACTTTCTCGAGAGCCAAGGCCGACTTGGCCCTGTCGGACTACTGGCCGGATATTCCAGTGAGCGGGGTCGAGATGACTTTCCCTATGAGTTCGACCAATCATCCCTGCCGACTAGGACAACACGGCGGTCCAACTCGGATTTTCACCGGCGCCAGTTATTCGTGCACGGTGACGCTGTGACGGGCGACAATTCTCTAATCACGTTTTCGGCGGCTCACGTGATTGCAGATCGCGGCGTGCCAGGAGATGTCCGTTTTTCAAGTGATGTCGCGAGGCAGAACGACAAAGACGTGAATCTCCTCCTCGCTTGTTTTGACAACCACCTTAGGCGTGTTGAGTTTACGCTGAGGGGTGGCTTCCACTATAATTTCGAGACCTATGCCGATCCAACTTTTTTAATTGATTCATATTACAAGAATATTTTCTTTAATCTAAATCCTCAGGTCCAACTTCGAGTGGGTAAGGTGTATCGGCTGATTCTTGGCGGTGAGTTGGCCCAGGGCACTCTCCATGGCAACGATTTCGACGGCAAGATTTCAAGAATTCAGCGCTCTTTTTATCTTTCGAATGAACTCCAGTTTGAATCTGATCGCACGACTCTCGATAGAATTGCGTTTTACCAGACCGTCCGCTACGATCACTTCTCTGATGTCGACAATGCGGTCACGCCGAAATTTGGGATAAACCTCCGAGTCCTTAAGGAATGTGACGTCAGGATTCGTTTGAGCATTGGGCGGAATTTCCGCATCCCGTCATTTAATGATCTTTATTATCGCGGCTTCAGTAATCCCAATCTGAAGCCCGAACATTCCACAAATTTTGATGTCGGGGCTTTGGCTTCCGTAAGCTTATTGGGTGAGCAAAGGATTGAGGTGACGTATTTTGAGTTGAAAACAAATAATCGTATCCTTTTTGACCTCTCTACTTATCTTCCAGTCAATATTGGAAAAACGGAATCCACCGGATTAGAGCTGATCTATCAAGGAGGATTCTTCGATCGTAAGATAGACCTGACGTTGAATTACACGTTGAGTGATTCCCGGAAGATCAATCGGGACACTGAGGAAGACCCTTCGTTTAACAAACAGTTATTGTATCTTCCAAAAGATGTTGTTAATATCACGTTGATGGCTCATCTTGATCCTTTCGAAATTAGCTTGGCCCATTCCTTTGTTGGCAGAAGGTATACAAGAGAGGATAATTCGCAGTGGTTGCCTCCCTATCATCTTACCCACGCCAATATGCTTTTGAGTATTCCGATTGGCCTGCAGAAGTTGTTTCTCAGGGGAGAGGTAAACAACATCTTCGACAGAGGTTATCAAGTTTTTCCCTTCTATCCTATGCCAAAACGAAACTATCGAATCGCACTGGGATTGGCGTACTGAATGGGGACCGACTTATTTGGCTTTATTGAACGATCGAAGAAGCTTGACATGTCAATTCTCAGAAATATTGAGACACTTCCAGTCTTAGCCGCCTTCATTTTCACTTCCTGCATCACGAATCCGGTCGAGGACTTCGGTCCGATTCCTTTCACGACGCAGGGTGTCTATGTCCTGAACGAAGGAAATTTTGGCCGGGGGAACTCGACTTTAACTCTCTACATCCCTGATTCGAATAAAGTGTATCAGGATGTCTTCAAAGGAGTAAACAGTAGGGATCTCGGTGGCACTGGCAACGATATGGTCATCTTCGGGACTCGAGCGTTCATTCTTCTCAACTCCTCGGATAAGATCGAAGTCATAAGCACTGTTGACAACAGTACAGTTAGGACTATCATCACGAAATTTGGAAGAGGCCCTTACAACATGGAGATCGTAGGTTTGAAGGGGTATGTGACAAACCGCGATGCAGCATCTGTCACTGTTCTGGACCTCAATACTTTTGCTGTTCTCCGCGATTCAATTCCTGTCGGTCTGAACCCGGAAGGGATGGCATCGGCATTCGGTAAGGTGTATGTCTGTAATTCGGGATTTGGAAATGGTCGAACCGTCTCGGTCATTGACGCTTCTCTCGATCGGGTAGTCAGGACATTACAGGTCGGCGACGGTCCACGCTTTGCAAAACCCACTTCCGACGGTGCGATTTGGGTGCTTTGTGCAGGCTCGTATGGTGATTTCAACAATCCGAATGATGATACACCCGGCAAGATTTTTGTGATTAACCCGATCTCCGACCTTGTTGTTGATTCCATTGTGGTTGATAGACGTCCGGGAAAACATCCCGGGAAAATGGCCGTCTCCTTCGATGGTTTTGCGTACGTTGTCCTCGATAATCAGATCTTGCAGTTTAACACACGCATCGATCAACTGGTTACTTCCGCCTTTGCGATTGGGTCCCTGACCTCAAACTTTAATACTGTTGGAGTCGACGATTTTACTGGCGACGTCTACGTAGGTGACGCAAAAGATTTCGTGAGGAATGGAGAAGTGCTGGTTTATCGGAGTGACGGATTTTTCAAAACCAGATTCGAGACTGGCGTCATTCCGGGAACGATCCAATTCAAGCGATGACGCTGTGAGAATCTGCTCCTTACTACCGAG
>JAHEZR010000101.1 GCA_023251005.1 Ignavibacteriota bacterium
CTGAAAAAAAACAAAAATCCCACTATCGATGTAGTGGGATTCATAATAACCAAAATCCGCTACTTTTTCAAGCTAACGCGGGAGAGGCTTGATGACACCTAATTTCATATAGCTTGAGCAGTCACAACTTTGCTAGCCATGATTCCGCGATCTGAACTGCATTCGTCGCGGCACCCTTGCGGAGGTTATCTGCCACTATCCAGAGATTTAAGCCATTCTTCACCGAGTCATCGCGGCGGATACGCCCGACGAAAACTTCATCGCGATCGTGGGCATTGATCGGCATCGGGTAAAGATTTTGGCTCGGATCATCTTGAAGACAAATTCCTGGCGACTGTGCAAGAAGCTCGCGCACCTCCGTAAGTTCAAAGCTCTTCTCAAACTCGATATTCGCTGACTCGCTGTGGCCGCCGTACACTGGAACTCGAACGCAGGTCGCGGTGATTTGAATAGATTCATCGCCCAATATTTTTTTTGTCTCCTTTATCATCTTGTGTTCTTCTCTCGTGTATCCATCCTCATAGAAAACATCGATGTGCGGCAAACAATTGTAAGCAATCGGGTGTGGAAACTTTTTATCGCTTGCTGGCAGATTCGCGATTTCGTTCTTCAGTTGATCAAACCCCTTCTTTCCTGCACCCGTTACCGACTGGTACGTCGAGACAACAACACGCTTGATTTTAAATCGCTCATGGAGTGGCTTGAGAACAACAACGAGCTGAATCGTGGAACAGTTTGGATTTGCAATGATCCCTTGATGTTTAGAGATTTCTCCCGGGTTTACCTCGGGGACGACAAGCGGAACATTTTTCTCAAGGCGAAATGCACTGCTATTGTCGACAACGAGTGTCCGATGTCTCACGGCATGCGGGGCCAGTTCCTTGGAAACAGCAGCGCCCGCTGAGAAGAGCGCAAGCTCATAGCCGTCAAACGACTCAGGCTTTACTTCTTGAACTTTGCACGATTTTCCCCTGAATTCTATTTCCTTTCCAGCGGAACGGGCGGATGCGAACAAACCTAAGTTTCCAACGGGAAACCTACGCTCCTCGAGAACCTGAACCATCTTCCGGCCGACGAGGCCAGTAGCGCCGACTACTGCAACATTAACTTGTTTCATCGTTTGATTCGTCCGCCCCTTCTATCTTAAAGAAGGTCTTCAAGGGTTTCCCGGTCTCGGATAACACGACACTTCTCACCATTGACGAGTATTTCGGCTGGCCGGAGTCGTGCATTGTAGTTGGAGGTTTCGGAGAATCCATACGCCCCCGCCGTCGCGACGGCGAGATAATCTCCCCTGACGGCCTTTGGGGTCATCCTGTCGAGAGCGAAGAAGTCGCCAGTCTCGCAGATCGGCCCAACAACGTCGACAGTTTCAGTTTCTCGCACAGCAATTTTTAGAGGAACGATTTGATGATACGCACCGTACAAACTTGGTCGAATCAAATCATTCATCCCTGCATCGACAACGACGAACTTCTTTTCCCCTGTCTGTTTCTTGTAGAGAACTTTCGTCACAAGTACCCCCGCATCCGCAACGATGGCACGGCCTGGCTCGAAAAGTACCGTGCACCCGGTGGGCTGGAGAATTGGTAGAATTGCTTTCACAACCTCTGAAGGAGTCACCACCGGACCATCTGGAGGAGCGTCGGTTGGTAAAAGTTCATTCACAATCGCCCGATGATAGTCTACCCCAACTCCGCCCCCAATGTCGATGTGAGTGAGTTCAATTCCAGCAGCTCTCAATTCTCCTGCCAGCTTTGCAAGGAGCGTTGCGGTTTGAACGAAAGGCTGGGCGCTTGTGATCTGTGATCCGATGTGCGCGTGAAGGCCCACGGATCGTAGGTTTGGCAGCTCTCGTGTAAGTTGAAACGTTTCGAGAGCATGATCATGATCGACTCCAAACTTATTGACTTTCAATCCAGTCGAAATATACGGATGGCTCTCCGCATCGATATCTGGATTTATGCGAATGGAAACCGGTGCAGTAACACCGAGTCGTTGTGCGATCTCTGATGTGGCGCGAAGCTCTTCTTCAGATTCAACGGTTAAGCAGAGGATTGACTGCTTGAGGGCATACTCGATTTCGTCGTCTCTCTTACCAACACCGGCGTATGTGATCTTCTCGGGAGGAAATCCAGCCTTGCGGGCGAGAAACAACTCTCCCTGCGATACCACATCTGCCCCCCCGCCCTCCTCCGCAAGAAGCTTCAAGATCTGGAGATTTGAATTTGCTTTCAGCGCATAGCAGGTCAAGTGGCTTGTGTCTCCAAATGCCGCGTCGAGAGTTCTGTAGTTCTCGAGGACCTGGTTCTTGCTGTAAACATAGAGGGGTGTCCCAAATTCCTCGACGACTTCGCGAAGCGGGACCTCCTCGCAATACAACTCGTTATCTTTGTAAGTGAAGTAGGACACAGGGATTTTCTTTCTTAGTCGCTATTTGAGAAATAGTTGAGGAGCGCATCAGCAAGTTTCTTTCCACCGAAGCGAAATGTGTCGGTTGTTGGTAAGCCGGTCTCTTGCTCGATAGCCTCGGCCGCCTGCGTCGACTGCTTATCGGTGAGCCCGAGGCTGTTCAATCCAATGCACACGACCCTCGACGGCTTGAAAACGTTAACCACCTGCTCATGGATGTCGATCAGCTTCTTCAAGTCCGGAATTTCAAATCCGTAATCATCTTTGAGGCGTGTAGGCTGATGGCAGAGGACCATCGCATCGGGCAGAACTCCGTGCATCAGTCCGAGCGTCACGCCGGAATATCCCATGTGTGTCAGTGCACCCTGCCCTTCGACGAGAATGTAATCATAGCCTTCGCGATCTGAACGATCGACTTCAAGCTCGATACATCCTGCAACGTAATCGCTGATGATCGAATCGACTGCGATCCCTCGCCCTCGGATGAGGATGCCGGTTTGGCCCGTAGCGACAAAATCCGACTTTAGTCCCCGGTGAAGAAATTCCTTGTGCACTTGAAGCGTCGTTGTCATTTTTCCAACGTTACAATCCGAACCAATGCTTAGAACTGTTTTTGCTCGTCGTGTTTTCCACGTGCCTCTCGCGACCACTTCGTGGGACTTGGGGATTTTACGGAGGTCGCTGATTCTTACGCGGTACTTCTTTGCCAGCTTTACCAGCTCCACATCATTCGAAATAAAAGTATGCAGGCCGCTGATAATGTTGAGGCGATTCTTGATTGCTGTCTTGAGAATCGAACGCCAGCTTTCTGGAAGCCGGCCGCCTGCAGGAGCAATGCCGATGAGAAGCGTATTCGGTTTTTGTGAGCTTGCGCTTCCAGAGCGAAGAGACTCCTCAAGATTTCTAAAGACCGGGATATCGTCGCCGTATCCAAGAACCTCCTGTGCAGTTTTACCTGCCTTCGTACTGTCGATTACGCCCACAACCTCGTCGCGTAGGTAGACGATCGCACCATTTGCCGTCTTCGACCTCAGCGGACTGAAATTGCCTTGCGCTAGGATGACCATCTGTCTTTTCTTTGCCATCGTTGCATTACCTCGACGGCTAGATCATTGCACGGATGATTGCCTCAAACGGAAAAGCAATTGTGCCCACGATGGTCCCAAGGAAACTGCTGAACGCGGCATTTTGCATGATAAGAATTAGGAGAAAGATTCCAAAGAATCCGATCTGTCGATATTGTTCGCTAGCCCGCTCAGGGAGGAATGACGCCACAACGTGAGAGCCATCGAGGGGAGGGATGGGGACGAGATTGAAAACAGCAAGCCAGACGTTAAGATACACCCCCTCATTAAACATATTGATGAGAAAGTTGAAGCCCTTTATCGCAACGGGAGGCAGCGATCCACTGATGAGTGCACTGGTGTTGGCGAAGAGGATGACACCAAGGGCGCAACCGAATGCGACGAGGAGATTTGAAATAGGACCAACGACCGAGACGAGGAGATCATCTCTCCGGTAGTTTCGAAAATTCAATGGGTTTACCGGAACCGGTTTCGCCCACGCGATAAATACTCGCCCCGTCGCAAAGAGGGAAAATAGAGGAACAAGGATAGAGCCGATCGGGTCGATGTGAGGGATTGGGTTGAGCGTGATGCGTCCCATCTCTCTTGCGGTTGGATCGCCACACCTCTGTGCCATCAGCCCATGAGAGATCTCATGGATGACAACGGAGAAAAGAAGAATCGGAAGTATATGGAGTTCGTCGAGCATGAAGGCTCCTTTCAATCACTGCTGCGCTTGAGAACCTTACCCTCTCGGATGAAACGTTCGATGTACTTCCTTTAGATATTCTCGGTCAATATGCGTGTAGACTTGCGTTGTCGAGATATCCGCGTGTCCCAGCATTTCCTGAACAGCCCGCAGATCCGCGCCGCCCTCCAAGAGATGTGTCGCAAACGAGTGGCGAAACGTATGTGGATGAACCTCCTTCTTGATCCCCGCAGCAACAGTGTACTGATGAACGATATTCCAGATCGACATGCGACTGAGTGGCTTGCCACGGACATTCAGGAAGAGGATGTCGTTTGTCTCACCGCGCTTTGCAAGCCTCGGTCGCGCTCCTTCTTGATACTTCCTTATCCATAACAGCGCCGACCGCCCGATCGGAACCAACCGTTCCTTCGACCCTTTCCCAAAGACCCGGATGATGCCAGAGTCAAAGAGGACGTTCGTTTGCCTCAGGCCCGTAAGCTCCGACACGCGAATTCCCGTAGCATACAGCGTCTCGAGAATTGCCTTGTCGCGAACGCCAAGCACATGATTGGTGTTTGGCTGCTCGAGGATAAGCTCAATTTCATCTGGAGTAAGCAC
>JAHEZR010000102.1 GCA_023251005.1 Ignavibacteriota bacterium
GAGACGGTCAGAAAGTTCCCTTTGGAACCGAGATGGTGAAACTTGGATCTCTAAAAGCTTTCGCCGATGGCTCGCTCGGTTCATCAACGGCTCTCTTCTTCGATCCGTATCTGCCGGATCAAACGACAAGAGGCCTTGCCACGGACATTGTTCTCGATGCACGATTAGAGCGCTGGGCAGTCGCGGCAGATAGATCAGGTCTGCAACTATCAATTCACGCGATTGGTGATAGTGCGAACAATTGGGCGCTCAATCTATTTGATAAAATTGAGAGAGAGAATCCACGATGGGATCGAAGGTTTCGGATTGAACATGCTCAGCATATTCATCCAAATGATTTTACTCGTTATGCGCGACTTGGAGTTATTGCCTCTGCGCAACCTTACCATGCTATTGATGACGGGCGGTGGGCTGAAAAACGAATTGGCTACGATCGGTGTAAGACAACTTATCCCTTTCGCACTTTTCTCGATAACGGCATAAGACTCTGCTTCGGGAGTGACTGGACTGTTGCTCCCTTGGACCCTCTTCTAGGCATCTACGCTGCGGTGACACGACAGACACTCGATGGAAAAAACCCGAACGGTTGGATTCCGGAGCAAAAACTTTCTGTGAAGGAAGCTATCGCCTGTTACACCCTACACAATGCCTACGCCGCTTTCGAGGAGAATCTCAAAGGATCAATCTCGCCGGGAAAGGTGGCCGACCTTGCTGTCCTCTCCGACGACATCCTCACCATCGACCCCGTGAAGATTGCAAATGTTGAGGTTGAGCTTACCGTCTTAGGGGGAAAGGTAATTTATCAGAAGCGGCCGTAGATGCCAGCAGCAACGAAATCCACATGCGACAAAGAATCATCTCTTCAATACATCCCCGGTGTAGGACCCAGAAGAGGTGCAGTTCTCGCAAGTTTGGGGATTCACACGCTTCATGACCTCTTTTATTGCTTCCCTCGGAATTACCTCGACCGCTCACGCCTTACCAATATCAAGGATCTCCGCCGCTATCTTTATGCCGATCACGACATCACCGTGGTTGGAAAGGTGATTGCGATGGATGTTGTTCGGGGAAGAGGAGGCAGCAGGAGATTCATCCTCGTCCTCAGCGATGACACGGAAACACTAAACTGCGTGTTCTTCGGTGGCATTCAGTGGTTTCAGAAGATGTTTCGGCCAGGAGAGTTGCTTGCAGTGTCAGGGAAACCGGCGATCTTCGGTGGAAGAATCCAGTTCGTTCATCCCGAGTTTGATCGTCTCTCTGCCGACGTGGAAGAAGAAGGTGAAGTTGATTGGGGGAATGCGCTGAATACCGGTGCGATAATTCCTCAATATCGATCTTCGGAAGAGGCAAAGCGTGTAAAGCTAGATAGTCGCGGTCTGCGTCGCATCATTAAGGCTGCGATCGCGAGAAGTTTGCATGTTGTCAACGAGACTGTTTCGAGGCCCATCGTTCAAAAGCATCTTCTTTTCGAACTCCGACAAGCGTTGCGTGCCATTCATTTCCCAGCCAGTTGGGAAGAGTTGGAGCAGGCGCGGCGTCGGCTGAAGTTTGACGAGCTGTTTTACCTGCAATTACTTCTCGCGTACAGGAAACGTGAGGTGAAGCTCGAGCAGCAAGGTGTCGCTTTCAATGTAAAGAGCAAGCTTGCACGTGAGCTTGTTGATTCCCTTCCATTTGAGCTGACAAAAGCACAGAGGCGAGTTATCCGGGAAATTGCCGATGATATGAGCTCGAATCGTCCGATGAATCGCTTACTACAAGGCGATGTTGGGAGTGGAAAAACGATCGTCGCTCTGATCGCGATGCTCATCGCGATCGACAATGGTTACCAAACCGTATTTATGGCTCCAACAGAAATCCTGGCTGAGCAACACTTTCATACATTGAGAAATTTTCTAAAGGATGTTCCAGTCAACATTCGGCTCCTTATTGGTGGACAGCGCCAGCGACTTCGACGAGATATCCTTGAAGATGCAAGAAGGGGCTCGGCACAGATCGTTGTTGGGACGCACGCCTTGATAAAGGAACAAGTGGCTTTCAATCAATTGGGTCTCGCGGTCATCGATGAGCAGCATCGGTTCGGCGTTCTCCAGAGAGCCATCTTGCGTGAAAAGGCATTAAAGTCGAGCCTGCGACCCGTTAATCCTGATGTTTTGGTGATGACCGCGACGCCCATACCGCGATCTCTCTCAATGACCCTCTATGGTGACCTCGACGTTTCCATCATTAACGAGATGCCAAAGCATCGAAAGCCGATCAAAACGATTCTAAAGTATGAATCTGAGCGCCGAGAAGTTTATGACTTTGTCCGACACGAAATTGCCAAGGGAAGGCAAGCCTATATTGTTTACCCGATCATTGAAGAGTCGGAGAAATTAGATCTCCAGGCTGCAACCAAGAATTTCGAGACATTGCGAGATGAGATCTTTCCAGACCATGACTTGGAGCTCATCCACGGTCGGATGCCTCCTGAAACGAAAGATGAAATCATGAATGATTTCAAACTCGGCAAAATCAATATCCTTGTCGCTACAACAGTGATTGAAGTTGGCATCGATGTATCTAATGCAACCGTCATGTTGATCGAGAACGCCGAGCGCTTTGGGCTGGCACAGTTGCATCAGCTCCGCGGGCGCGTCGGTCGCGGAAGCGAGCAATCTTACTGCATCTTGGTGGCGAAAAGGCAGATCTTTTCTGGTGGGACTTCCCGAGTCCTTTCTTCTCAGCGAGTCGACTTGTCAACAGAAGAAGCACAGGTGGAGGAAATGGAGAGAAAAAAAGCAGAGACTCGCTTGAATACTCTTTTGAACACTACGGACGGTTTCAAGATTTCTGAAGTCGATCTCCAATTACGCGGCCCCGGTGAGTTTTTTGGGACGAAACAGAGCGGTTTGCCCGAGCTCCAGATCGCCAACATCCTGACGGATGGGGATATTTTGAATCTCGCGAGGAAAGAAGCTTTTCAACTTGTGGCAGACGACCCTGAACTACGGCGAAGCGAAAATCTTTCCGTTCGAGAGAACTTTCTTCGGAAGTATAAGGAGCAATTGAAGTTTCTAAGAACAGGATAACTTTGAAGAAATGCGTAGGCGATAAGAAAATCTCTGGAACGAAGTGTTCACTTGTGATCCATCTTGATGAAGTCATGATGGATTTTTTGTTTCGCCTCAAAAATTTTTCTGGCGTGTAATCTTCTATCCTCACTTTATCAAAAACTTTTACTGGGCATGTTGTCTCATGTGAGATCGATGGTTTTTTTTCAAAAATTGCATTTTTCTCTTGACAAAATGTGCAAAATCATTATATTTACATACAAGTTCATGGTGTGATGCCTGGTCTCGTTTGCCTGACGAGATCGATTTATTCACTCATGTGAAAGGGTCGGCAAGCTTTATTGCTACTCAATGCATGCATGTCGCATTGACCTACAACCTGAAGCGTCAAGAAACAGATAATCAGTCTCCCGAGTCCCAAGATCTTCCACTTCACGGCTTCAGGTCGGATGTTCTCACGATAAGTAAGACTCGCCAGCTCAAGTTCCCACCTCAGAGCGACACTTTCGCCGAATGGGATAGTGTCGAAACAATCACCGCCGTCAAGTCAGCACTCGAACTTCATCATCACGTCTCCCTCGTTGAGGCTGATAGATCAGCCTACGATAAACTTGCCGCTCTAAGGCCAGACATAGTCTTCAACATAGCGGAGGGATTTCATGGGGCCTCGCGTGAATCTCAGATCCCTCTTCTCCTCGAGCTCCTGGAAATCCCTTATACTGGCTCTGATCCCCTTACGTTAGGTATCTGTCTTGACAAAGCGAGGACGAAGGAAATCCTTTCCTTCTACCAAATTCCGACTGCCCGATTTGCAGTTATCGAAGATCCCAGTGCTGTTGACAGTGTGGTTCTAAACTACCCACTGATGGTGAAGCCGATCCACGAAGGTTCAAGCAAGGGGATTCTTAATTCATCCGTAGTTCGAGTCCCGCAACAGCTTGAGAATGAAGCACTTAGAGTGATTGCAACCTATGGTCAGCCCGCCCTTGTAGAGGAATTCTTAGCCGGCCGAGAGTTTACTGTTGCTCTCCTTGGTAACGGCAAAGAGGTGCGAGTCCTGCCGATCGTTGAGTCGATTTTTGATGAGTTTCCTCCCCAGGCCAATCCGATCAACTCTTTTGAAGCGAAGTGGGTCTGGGACACGATCGATCGGCCGCTCAACGTCTTCGATTGCCCTGCCAAAATCCCTTTAACGCTTCAGCATGAACTTGAAGAAATTTGTCGACGAGCCTTCGCGGTGTTACGTTGCCGCGACTGGTGTAGGATCGACCTCCGATTGGATGCAAGGGGCATCCCAAACGTCTTAGAAGTAAATCCGATTCCGGGCGTGTTACCAAATCCTGTCGAGCATTCTTTCTTTCCGACCGCTGCCGCGGCTGCCGGGATGAGCTATGACGAGATGATCAATGAGGTGGTGAATGCCGCCGTTGCTCGCTATCATCACCTTTTCATTGACTAAGGAAAGAGCATGAGAAAGAGACTTCGTGTGACAATAGTCTACAATGAACCAAGCACAACCGGGGGCGCGACGAAGAAGTTTGTTTCTCCAATGGGGGTTTTGCAAGAAGGGACTGATGAACGATCGATTCGAAATGGAGCGGTGGATCTTTCGGAAGTCGGTGTGTTGGAGGAAGTCGATAACGTGCACACCTCTTTGATGGAGTTGGGATACGATGTCTCCGTCTTTAACGTTACTGACAACCTTTGCGAGTTTGTGAATTTTC